>JBCDHO010000132.1:0-7091 GCA_038749855.1 Pseudomonadota bacterium | reverse complement strand
TCTTCGAGTTCGAATACTCACCGGGCGTGATCTTCCTGACCATGGGCATCGAGCAAGAAGCCGTCGCTGAAATGACAGAGCACATCCGGCCGGGGCTCCAAACGGAGGAAGCGGCTGGCGTTACGGCGGTGCTTGTTCCCCTAACGGAGCCGCTGAGGAAGGCCAGGGAACAGTGGAACGGCGCCAGCCCAAGCTATATCCAGGTGCAGCACCCCGGTGACCAGGCGGCCGTCATCACCATGGGCAAGCGCAGTGATGACCTGACGCGTCGCGCGGCGACACTGCGCTTTCGGGGAGCCACGGGTGAGCTCCTTGAACCTGCGCCGCCCTGGTCCGGAGACGTGGTCTTCAACAGCGTCGTACTGGCGCTGCATGAGGGTCGCTTTGCCAGCTATCCGCTCCGCTGGCTCTATTTCCTGAGCGGCTTGCTCGGCGCCGCCATGATCGCCACGGGCCTGCTGCTGTGGGCGAAAAAGCGCCACGCGCGCCTGCGGGGCGCAACGCCCGGCAGGGGGCTGATCTTTATCGAGCGCACCAATCTTGCGATCATTGTCGGCCTGCCCCTGGCGGTGCTCGCCTACTTCTGGGCCAACCGGCTGCTGCCCGTTGCCATGGCGCAGCGTGAGGCCTGGGAGGTGCACTGCATGTTCCTCGTCTGGGCACTCAGCTTCGCCCACGCCGGCTTCCGGGAGCTGCGCCGGGCATGGCGTGAGCAGGTCGCGGTGCTGGCGCTCCTGTGCCTGCTCCTGCCGGTGCTCAGCACGCTGACCACCGATGTGGGGCTGGTGTCTTCCCTGCGCGAGGGGGACTGGCTTCGCGCCGGCTTTGAGCTGTTCTCCGTCGGCTTCGGTTTGGCACTGTGCCTGAGCTGGCCACGCCTCAAGGCGCCCGAGCCGAGGCCAGGCAACACGGCAACGGACACCGCTTCACCGATGAGCACTACGGTGCCCGGCAGCGCTGAAGTCTGATGTTTGTCCTTGGCCTGCTGATCGCGACCGCTGCGATGCTATGCCTGGCCCTGGCGCAGGCGAAGCACGCGCCGCAGTTGCTTTCCGTGGCTATCACGCCGAAGCAGCGGCGGCTTGCGGGCTGGTGCGGCTGGCTGCTGACCACGTTCTGCGCATGGCTTGCCATGAAGCACTACGGGGTCGGCGTGGGCTTGGTGACCTTTCTGGCCTGGGCCTGTGTGGGTGCCTGGGCGACCATGCTGCTGGTCACGGCGCGCAGAAGCCGCTGACGGCCTGAGGCGTAAAGCGAACCGTTAGCGCTCGAACAGTTCGTGAATCGGCCGCCGAGAGATGCGCCGTTTCACCGCCCGCTGCCAGCGAAAGGGAATCATGCGCACGAGCCAGCTCACGGCCGGCTGCTGCTTCAGCCAATGCAGCGTACGCAAGAGACGGATACGATGCGCCCGGTCGATGGATCCGGCGAGCTGGGCGCTGATGTGATCAATGGAGAACTCCTCTTCCGATACACGCCTGCGGATGCCGCGCAGGTATTCCACGCGGTAGTCGAAATCCCCGCAGGCCGGCAAGTTCCAGGCGAGGGGGTCGTTGCCGGCCGTCGCCAGTAGCTGCTGACGTACCGCCTCGATTTTCAGGGCCGCATCCTCCGGGCTGAGGTCGAAGGGGTGCAGCCAGGTCAGAGGTCGCCCCTCGACGCGCTCCGGAAAACTCCCCAGGTCGGGCGCGAGGACCGGAACCCCTGCCTTCAGCGCTGCGCTGAGCGTGTAGCTGTAGGTTTCAGGCCAGCGGCAGGGGAACCAGATCAGATCCGGCGCTTCGGCACGAATCAATGCCTCCAGGTCGGCATCGGCGTAGGGGCCGTGCACGGCAACCCGGTTCAAGGGGCGAAAGGAGTAACCCAGCAAGGTGAAGCTCATCGGCAGCTTGAGCTGGGCGGCCCGGGACGCCGTTCGTTCGAGCAGCAAGGCGCCCTTTTCAATCCCCAGCGCACCCAGGACGAGCACGCGCATCCGCCGCTCATGCAGATCGTCGGCTGGTGGCGAAACCGGGAGCGCTTCACCGTCCAGCAAATCACTGTGGCCGCGCACCACGCCATGCTCAACGGCGAAGGCTTCCTGGTGCAGGGCCAGTGCCGCACGGCTGGGAACGAAAACCCGCTGCGCACCATGAAGCAATTTCTGCTGCGATGCGTGCCAGCGCTTCAGCGCCGGCGCGTCCCGAATCACCCGTGCGCTGTTACAGCCCTCCCCACGCTGCGATCGATCCCTGTGGAACATGCCGCTCTCATCGGTCAGCGTTGGGTTGCCATCGACCAGAAAGTAATCATGCAGCGTCAGGTCGTAAGGCACCGCGAGCATCTCGAGCAGCACCGGCAGGAACTCCTCCGTTCCCAAAATATGATGGATGTGCACCCGGTTGACGCCCACGTGGCGCAGCAGGCGGAACAATGCCTCGCGGTCTCCGGCGAGCTCCACGTCGAAATTCAAGCCCGGAAGGTGCTCGTCGACGCCAAGCGTCAAGCGCAGCTCCGTGCCGGAAAAAGGACGCAGGAGCAACATGTTGGCCTGCTCAGCGAGCAGCTCCGCCAGCTCCGCGATATGCCGCTGCGTGCCGCCGCCCAGGTCATGGGTCACGGCCAGCACGACGGGCCGATTATCGCGTCGGATCAGTTCCAAATACCCCTTGCAACGGAGCGCATAGGGCGGATCGGCCACGATCCATGCGGCGACATCACCGTGATAGCTCGGGTAGCGGCGGTCCAGCACGGCCATGGCATGCGCCACACGCTCCTGCTTGCGCGCCTGGAAACTGACGCCGCCCACATGCGCGACGAAGCAGTCCGCCGCCAGCACATGGCGCCAGCCCTGCTGCGACGCCCGAAGACAGAAGTCGTTTTCCTCACCGTAGCCCTGCCCGAAGGTTTCTACGTCAAAGTCACCGACCTCATCGAGACAGGCCCGACGGATCAACATGCAGAAGCCGATGGCGGTCGGCAGGTCAACGGAGCGCCCAGGGAGCGCGGCGGCGAGCGCGGCGTCTATGGTATCCGTCGGCAAATTCATCGCCAGCGGGTTAGCGCAACAAATGCGCGGAAAACTACAAATCTCCGCATTGTTGGAAAACGGTGTCACGGTGCCGATCATTTCCGCCGCTTCGGCCTGGGCGCGGAGGCGGTCAAGCCAGTTTCCCGCAACCTCCGTATCCGAATTTAGCAACACAACATCCCGGTCCGGGTGGAGGCGCATACCGCGGTTCACGGTCGCCACGAAGCCCAGATTGTGCTCGTTCTCCAGCAGCGTAATGGCACCCCGTTCAGCGAGGGGTGTCAGCCACTTCCCGACCGCCGGATTCGGGCTCGCATCGTTAATGACGACCAGCTCCATGGGCGTCTCATTGGACGCGCTGCGCACCGACGCCAGGCACCGCTGAACGGCCTCAAGACCGTCGTAGACCGGGACAATAACGTCGATGGGGCGCCTGCTGCTCATGGCACCAGTCTCAACCTGGCCAATAAGCGGTAGGCCCGACGCTTGCGGATCGCCTCGAGCGCCTCCGTTTGCTGTTCCAGGTCCCCCCGATAGGCATCTGCCCGTTGGCTGCTCCGCTCGAGTTCAGCTGTCTTTCTCGCAAGCGTTTCCTGCTGCGTGCTGTGGCGTTCCTGGAGCGCATGAAGCGCCTGCTCCAGCTCCTCACAGGCTGCCTGCCCCTCGCCCAGCTTCTGCGTGAGGCCTTCCACGTCGCATTTCAAAGCAGCATTTGCTGCCACGCTTGCGCCGACTTCTTCCAGCAGCTCCTCGATTCGCTCTTCCCTGGCAGCGCAAGCGACTTCGAACTCGCTCGCGCGTCGGGTCGATTCGGCCAGTTCCCCGTCCCTGCGTTGAATCATTGCCTCGCACTTGCCGGCATAGCGGGAAACTTCGGCAATCTCCTCGTCCTTTGTGGCGACAACGGCCTCGCACTGCTTGGCATAGCGCGTCACTTCCGCGATTTGCTCACCCTTCTCGTGCAGCGCCGCCTCGAGCGTATGCAACCGTTGCTCAAGTTCCTTATGGGCTGCGTTTTGTGCGTCGACGGTCGCATTCAGCTCGGTGACCGACGCGCTCAACGCTTCCAGGTGGCGCCCGGAGTCGGCGAGCACCTTATCCCTGCGGTTCACAACGTCCTGCGCCTCGCTGTGAAGCGCGCCGATGCGAGCGGTCTCCGCGGCGAGTCTCATGTGGCTCCGAAGCAGCTCATTGAGCAGCGGCAACTCGACCGCCTCGCCGGCGACTGTGCCGAGCATGTCATCGACGGTGTCACCGAGTGCTTTTCCCCTGCACAGGGCGTCGAACAGCGCCAGGCAACGCGCCAGCAACGGATCGTCGGGGGGCGCTTCCCTGGGCTCGTGGTGGTTGAGCGTCGGGTCGATACCGAGGGGCTTTGCTGCGTCGAATGCAAGATCATCAAAGAGCTTCAGCGCTGCTGCGTCCCCTGCCAGCAGGTCGGCATAGTTCACGGTGGCGCGCAGGAGCCCGCTGCTGTGGCGCTCAGCCTGCAAGACGTACATCAGCCACAACCGATAAGCGAAGCGCTCCGGTAGCTGATCGCGCACGGCGAGGGAATCGGCGACCGCTGTCGGATGGCGCAGCACCCGCACAACACGCGTGTCGCAGCCCTCCGCTTCGAGAACCTGCAACCAAAACGGCAGGGTCAGGCACAGGCGCGGGTCTTTAAGGACGATCTGGGATTCGTTGGGAAACTGGTCCGTCAGCAGTGCCGCAGCGCGGCTGTGCAAAGACCGTACCTTCGCTTGCTCCAGCCAGCCGTCGCTCCAGTCCCGAAGCTCATACCAGTCGGTATTGAGGGCCTTGAACAGCGCCTCATTGCAGGCCACCAGCTCAGCGTTCTCACCGAAACCCCGGGCGTTGATCTCCGGCTGCGTCGGCAGGACGTCCCTACCCAGCGACCAGCCCATGCTTTCCAGGGCGGTGGCCACGGCAGAGGTGCCGCTGCGGTGCATGCCAAGCACCAGGATGACCTGCCTGCCAGCTTCAGCCGAGCGATTCATAGCCGTAGTGCGCCCGGAGCGGCGCCGTTTGTTCGAGGATGCGCTCAACCGCGCCCTCATCGAGGCAACCACGAAACTTATGCCGCTCGGGGTGCACGTCACGCTCGCCCAGCGACCATGATGCGGACGACTCACCGAGGCGCTCGAGGAGCTCGCCCACCACCACTGCTGGCGATTCCGTCAGTGCTTCGTAGGGCACTTCGATCAGCCGGTCGCCCACGAGCCCGCGAAACTGGAGCATGATCATCATCGCCTCGTTCCAGTAATTGATCGCGCTCTTCAGACTTTGGACAGGCATCACGGCGCCGGTCATCAAACTGGCGATGACGTTCAATGGATGGCGGTGAATGTGAACAAAACGCGCCTCCGGCCAGGTCGCCGAAATCAGCAGCAGACCGTAGACATGCTGCGGTGTCTTGTCGAACCAGCGGCCTTCCGGGTTGCCCCTGGCCTTCAGGAGCGCCGCGCCGTAACGATCCATCAGCTCACCGCGCGAGGCCGAGGACTCAAGCATCTCGCGAAAGGCTTGCTCGTCGATGCCGTCCAGGCTGCGGTGCTTCCGAAACAGCGGTGAGCGAAGGTAAGGCGTTTTGTAGCGGTCGCTCCCAAAGGGGTCGGCCCAACGGAAAAAGTGGGTCTCCTCCGGACACTCCAGGTGCGGATGGTCCTTGAGAAGATCGCGCAGCAGCGTGGTCCCAGACCGTGCACAGCCCGCCAGGAAAAACGGGGCCTGGGTTGCCTGGCTCATGCGGAAGCTCCCTGGCCCTGCCCGACCAGCGACTCGCGGTACGCCTTCAGCACCGTGTCCGCTGCGTCGAGCAGCTTGATACGCCCGTCCTCAAGCCAGGCGATGCGGTCGCAGTAGGCTTTGAGCGTCTTCTCGTTGTGGGACACGATAACGACCGTCTCATCGGATTCGATGCGCTCGGTGATGATGCGCCTGGCCTTGGGACGAAAGGCGGCGTCGCCGACGCTGAGGACCTCATCGATCAGAAGGACCTCAGGCCTACTCTGCATGCAAATCGCGAAACCGAGACGCGCACGCATACCGGTCGAGTAGGTCCGAATCGGCTCATCGATCTGATCCTGAAGGCCAGAAAACTCGATGATCGCGTCAAGCCGATTGGTGATTTCCCTGCGCCGAAGGCCCAGAAGCATGCCGGCCATGATGGCGTTTTGCCTACCCGAGAGTTGCGGCATGAAGCCGGCGTGCAGCGAGAGCAGCTGAACGCTTGAGACGTTGCGTTCGACAACGCCTTCGTCCGCCTCGATGATGTCCGCAAGCAGCGCCATGAGGGTGCTCTTGCCCGCACCATTACGGCCCAGCACGCCGAGGTTCTCACCCGCGTGCAGGGAAAAGTTCAGGTCCGCGAGTGCCTGGTGGCGCGCGGCGCCGAACAGTCCCGGACGCTTTTTGAAGCTCACCCCCGCACCCTTGAGTTTGAGCTGGACGTCGGATCGGGTATCAGTGCCATGCAGAGGAGCAAACATCGTCTCAAACCAGCCGTGGATAAACGCGATCGAAGCGGCGCATGAGCCAAAAGGCCATCGCACAGACCGCGGTCGCCGTGAGAAGCACGACCAGCACAGCATCGACCGGCGGCGGCTGGGCGTCGAGCAGTACGGCGCGGTAACCGTCGATCAGCTGCAGCAGGGGGTTTATGGCAAGCAGCGCCTGGGCCTCCGGCGCCAGCTCCGAGAGGGAAAAGAAGATGCCCGACATGAAGAACAGCATGATCAGCCCGTAGTTCACGACGTAACGCAGGTCCGGCATGAGCGGCACCAGGGCCGCGGCAAGACAGGCGGTACCGACGGTCAGCACCAGCTGGCTGAACCAGAGCAGGGGCAGGAACAGCAGCGCATCAGACATCAGCGGCATTCCCTGCCAGAGCAAGAACACGATCAGCAGGGAAAAAGTGATCGCAAACTTCATGGTGTTGGTGACAACCACCGAAAGCGGCAGCAGCAGCTTGGGCAGATAAACCTGCTGCATCAGCCCTCGGTTTTCTGGCAGTACCATCGCGGCAGAGCGGACTGAAGCGTCAAACCATTTCCACACAACCAGACCGGTCAGCAAG
>JBCDHO010000131.1:0-7098 GCA_038749855.1 Pseudomonadota bacterium | reverse complement strand
GCGGTGCTCGCGCAGCCACGGATGCAGTTTGCCGCCGGCAAGGAGGCAAAGATGATGACCGGGGGGCAACTCGCTGGCGACGCCGAGGACGAGTATACGTTCGAGATGCAGGTCTTCGTTGAACCGTCCGGTGCGTCCGCAAAATACAGTGCGACCGTTACCATCGGTGGCGAGGTGGTGTCACAGCAAACGACGCGCTTTGCGCTCAGGTAGCTGCTGCGTTTAAGGCCGTAAGAAGGCATGAACGTCGAAACCCACGGCAACGTCTTCATCCGCCGCATCGGCAACGCCCGGACACCCAAGCTGTTCTGCCTCCACGGCTTTGCCGACAGCGGCCAGATGTACACGCCGCTTGCAGGGACGGCGCTGGCTGAGCACTTTGAACTGATCGCCGTTGACCTGCCGGGCTTTGGCGCGTCGCCCCGCAACCCGTCGGTGAATACGCTCGAGGACCATGCCAGGGCGCTGGCCGGTCTTGCCTCAACGCTCTCGCCCGACCGCGCCGTGGGCCTCATCGGGCATTCGATTGCCTCGGCCATCGCGGTCGCCATGGTTGGTGCGCTGGCGATTCCACCACTCGGTGTCTTCTCGATCGAAGGCAACCTGACGCAGGCCGATGCCTACTTCAGCGGTCAGGCCGCGGACTGGGATTCTGCCGGTGACTTCAAGGCGGCCTTCCAGGAGGAAATCTGGCGAGGGGCGCAGGACAGCACGGATTTGCGGCGCTACTTCAGCGGGGTCGTCGTGGCCGATGCCGAGGCCCTGTGGCACCTGGGCCGGGACGCGCGCCGCGTGTCTGCTGATGACGCGGTCGGTCACGCCTATCGCGCGCTCATGGTGCCAACGCTCTACTATTGGGGCATGGACAGCACGACGGCCAGCACCCGCGACTTCATCCAGCAGCACTCGCTGCCGAACCAGCAGTACGCGGTCGCGAGTCACTGGCCCACGGTCGCCGATCCCGGCCCAACGGCCGCGACGATCGCGTCGTTTTTCACCGAACGGCGCTGACCGCGCACAGATCAGCTACCCGCAACGCGGGGCCTGCCAACCAGGGAAGGGAACCCATGCCCAGCACAATCTGCCGATTGAATGCCTTGAACAGACCCCTTATGCAGCGCGGCTTGCTGATGCTGGTTCTGCTGACCATAACGGCGCTGGCGACAGCGAACCCGGCCCCGCCTGCCTGGGTAACCGAAGGGCCCAAATTGGCGGAGGCCCCCGCGGCCTTCGAACTGCCCGCTGAAATTCTGGCCACCAAGTGGTTCGTGGAAGTCGAACTCGGCGGCAAGCCTCGGCGCTTTGTGTTCGACACCGGTTCTCCGTCCATGATCGACCGATCCATCGTGGAGGAGCTCGGCCTCGAGGTGGTTGCCACCAACCAGGGCCGGGATGGGCAGGGTGTCATTATCGAAACCCAGATCGTCCAGGCCGATATGCGCATCGGCGGCGTCACCATTATTAAAGTGCCGATGATGGCGGCGGACTTTTCCGCCTCGCTGCCCACCCGCATGTTCGTGGGCGATGGTGTGCTCGGCTCGGACCTCCTGCCCCTGGGCGCCTGGCAGCTGGATCTTGAGCAAGCGATGCTGCGCTTCAATACGGAACGGGATGCCCTGCCGCACCTTGAGAACGCCGAGCAACTGACGCTGCATCAGTTTGGCTATCCCTTCATGCCCCTGTTTGATGTGCACTTTTCGAAGGACGCGCGCAGCATGGCGATGTTCGATACTGGCTCCTCGGCGCTCTTTTCCATCTCGCCCCAGGACTACGGCGGCGTGCGCCAGGCCTCGGGGATCGGCAAGACGGTCTCGGGTTTTGGGTCACCGGGCGGCTCCCTGGGCGGACAGGCGCCGGAGACTGAACTGCTGCGGATGGCGCTGGACAGCCTGTCGATTGATGAGCTGGTGCTCGGTCAGGTGGTAACCACGCGCCGCGCGCTGGCACCGAGCCTGATCGGCGCCAGCTTGCTGGAGCACTACGTGGTGACCTTGGATGCGCCGTCCGGGCGCGCCTTTTTCACGGCTGCAGCCGATAAACCGCTGACCACGCCTTCCTTTGGCTTCTCCCTGGCCCTCGACGGCGCCCTGTCCATCGGCGCCGTTTGGGAAGGCTCCCCGGCCGCGGCGGCCGGGCTCGATGCGGGCACGGTGCTGACGGCCATCAACGGAACGGAGGCCGCGTTCACCGAAGACGGCGTGCGTCACGCGCTGGCGGCCATGGAGGGCGAAACCATCGCGCTCACATGGGACGGTGGTGCCGCTGAGCTCACGCGGGAAGCCTGGTTTCCCTAGTGCGGCGGCGACAGACAGAAAACGGTAAACCGCGAACGCGAGGCAGCTTCTGATATGGCCGCCATGCAATTTGTCTACGTCATGGATCCCATGTGCGGCTGGTGCTACGGCTTCCAGCCGGAGCTGGATGATTTTCTGGCCGAGCACCCGGCGGCGGAGCTGGTGTGGATCATGGGCGGCCTGGCGCCGGACAGCCAGACGCCCATGGACGAGGCGCTGCGGGAGACCATCGCTTCCTACTGGCACCAGATCGAAGCGAAGACGCGGGTGACCTTCAACCATGAGTTCTGGACCCGGAACACGCCCTACCGCTCGACCTACCCGGCGTGCCGTGCGGTGATTGCCGCCGAACAGTTGCAGGCGGGCAGTGCCCGGTCGATGGTCAAGGCCATTCAATCGGCCTACTACCGTGAAGCGCGCAACCCGGCCCTGGAAGCAACGCTGATTGCCTGCGCCGGTGCCATTGGGTTCGACGAAGCGGCATTTGCGGAGGTCCTGGCGTCGGCGGAGACGGAGCAGCGTTTTCAGCAGCAGCTTGCGCTCACCCGGCGCCTGCAGGTGCGTGGCTTTCCCGCCCTGTTTTTCGTCGATGCCGAGGGCCGGGCCTATCCGCTGGCCATGGGTTATACGCCGGCTGATGAAATGGCCCAGCGACTTGGGCGGTACCTGGAAAACACGGGCTGACTTCAGGTGTTGGCGGACTGGCCTGGGCCAGCGCGGGGAGAGAAAACAATGATCGCGATCTTATTGGAGTTCCGGGTCAAGCCCGGTGCCGAAGCGGAGTTCCTGGCCAGCTGGCAGGAGACCACGGAGATCATCTACCGGAACTTCGGCAGCCTCGGGTCGAAGCTGCACCGCGCGGAGGACGGCGCGTTTATTGCCTACGCCCAGTGGCCTGATGAGGCCACCTACGAGGCGGCGCAGACCTGGTCCGAGGAAGACCAGGCCGTTCGGGCAAAGATGCATGCGACCTTGCTGGACGGCTATCCAAAGCGGCTGCATCAGCTGAGCCTGGTCTCGGACCGCACCCGGGCGCAGGCAAAAAAATAGCCCGGCCTTGGGCCGGGCTACCCTTCCCGCGGGTGCGGGTTACTGGCCATCCAGGTTGATCCGGACGGTGTCTTGCAGCACGCCGTCGAGTCCACCGAAGACCGTCAGACGGTCGACTTTCTCGGTGACCTTTTCCAGCGTTTCCAGCTCCTTCAGCCGCATCAGCGTCGGATTTTCATCCATCAACTTGGCCGTGTTGAGCAGGCTTCGCGTGGCGGCGGTTTCTTCCCGGCGCTTGATCACATTCGCCTGGGCAGCCTTTTCGGCTTCGACAACCTTGTTCAGGATGTCCTTCATTTCGCCCGGCAGGATGATGTCCTTCACGCCGACATTCACCACCTCGATGCCGTAGCGCGGTGCCAGGTCGGTCACGCGCTCGGCCAGCATGCCGTCCAGTGCCCGCTTGTCGCCCAGCAGCACGTCGAGCGTGCGCGTGCCGATGGCCTGACGCAGCGCGAACTGCAGCTCGCTGTACAGCGTCTCCTTGGCGTTGACGCTGGTCTGGCGGGCCCGGACCGGATCGGTCACCCGGAACTGGGCAGACAGGTTGATCCGCAGGCTGACCTTGTCGCGCGTCAGGATTTCCTGACCGGCCACGTCCATGGTCTGCACACGCACCTCGTGCTGGGTCACGTCCACGCTGGCACCGAAGCGCCAGAACGCGTAGGCGCCCGGCTGCAGCGTCCGCAGGAGCTGACCGTCCACCACCAGCAGGCCCAGGTGGTCGGCGAGTACGTCGACCATCATGACCTGCTCCGTGCTGCGGTTCAGCACGTCGCGCTTACGCAGCAGTTCCCGCGCCAGCTCGGCCGGCAGCTGCAGGTCCTGAGTCAGCTCGAGGCGCTCGACCTCGACCTCAACCGGACCGAGCCAGAACACGGTCCGCGTGGACGGAGACAGCACCTGGGTCAGCTGACCGTTGCTGCGGACCACGCCCGCCTCGTTGGCACCCAGCTCGACCACCTGGCACCACGGCGCCAGCAGATCTCCGCTGGTGGCCAGCAGCACGTCCAGCTGCCGGTGCATGAACTCCGGCTGCGCCAGGTCGTAGCGCTGGAACTGCAGACGGCCCATCACGTTCACGAACCAATACACACCAGCATTGAGCACCCGAACCAGGGTCCGGTTGCGGAACACCAGCACGCGTTCGCCCTGGGCCACGACTTCTCGATGAATACGAAACATCGTCTTTCTCCTTGGGTTGCATTGGCAACAACGCGGCATTTGCTTTCGCTGGCTGCCACACCCACCAGCAGCCGGTCACACCGGCCAATCCGAATGAAGAGCGACCACGCGCCTGCCCGAAACGCGGGGGGCAGCGCACCGGTCGGTGGGCGGGCCCGGCCGCGTGGCCTGGACCCCGGCATCCCCCCTTGCCGTCGATCCAGGACCACCCAGCCGGGCTGGCCCATCGCCTTGCGCGCCGCACGTGCCCGGTTTCCGGTGCCGGCCCCTGTCTTGCCTGGGCCGGCGCGGCGCGTGATCACCAGGAGACCGAAGCCTCCGAACGTGGATTCGAACCACGGGGCCTGAGCCCTACCTAAGTCCAGAGTTGGAGTCTGGTTTGGATAGCGGGAATCGAACCCGCGACCAATCGATCCTAAGTCGACCGCTCTGTCCGCTGAGCTACATCCAAGCGTGCACCGATCGGGAAGATGGCGGGCATACGGCAACGCAGCGCGCGCCGCACCGGACGGGCCCCAGAGCCCGTACCGCTGGCCATCAACCCCCTTCGTTGCGAGGTTGCGAGGCGATGTCGTCATCGGCCTCGACATTTGTTGGCGGCGTGTTCACCTCCAGCCGCCCCTGGTCCGCGAAGTAATCCACCACGGCATCAATCCTGTCATCCCGCAGCTGCTGCCGCGCACGGGAGCGCCAGCGCTGGTGGGGCCCGGCGCCGCTACGAATCGCGGCGCGAAACACCTGTTTGCGCGTGGCCATGTCAGTGCACCCCGCCGGCCGCCCGGAACGACAACGCGTACCAGAACGGCTTCGCGAGCGTGCGCAGGGCACGTCGCGCCTGCCGTTGCGCCAGCACCAGCCCGGGCCCGTAGGCCACCGGCCGCATGGCGAACTTCCGCGGCAGCTGGCTGTAGAGCGAGCGCGGCGGTGAGCAACGCTTCAGCACCTTGCCGGTCTCCCAGCTGTGCATGTACACGCGCCGGTAGCCGAGGCGCTCGATCAGCAGCCAGAGGCAGGCCGACAGCAGCGCCTCCTGCCAGAGGCCGTGGAAGGGCGCCAGGTCGCTGGTGATGTAGTCGATCACCGCGTCCAGGTCCGTTCCGAAGTCCAGCCACTGGCGTGCCTGTTCCCAGCGCAATCCTTTCCGGCCCTTGCAGGTCCGGGCGGTTTTGCGCAGGTCCCCGGCCTCGCGCAGCCAGTCCGTCTGTACTTCCTCGACCAGCGCTTCGCCGCAGAACGGGTCCAGGTCGATGCGCGCCCAGGCCAGCGTGTTCAGGCCGCTGCGGTTCACCGGGTGGCCGTCGAAGGCGAAGGGCCCGTGATGCCTCGGCTTCACCTTTTCCCGGTAGGCCACGTCGTGGGCCTGCGGGAAGTTCAGCTGCACCACCAGCTGGTAACCGGGACGGCTCACCTGGCACCAGGGACCCTCGCCGCGGTAGAGGCCGTAGCTGAGGCGGAACACGTACTCCGTGCCGTCGTCCATCGCTTGCTGCGCCAGGTCCATGCGTCCGTTTCCGCAGCGCCCGGCCAGGCGCCGCATGGCCGGCTTGTCCATGAGGCGTCCGAAGGCGCCGTTCCGGAGCTCTGCGATGGCAGCGCTTGGGCCGTGGCCGTAGCGCAGCAGCTGTAAGCAGTAGTTGTCTTTTCGGTAGGGGTAGAGATCTACCCGTCGTTCAAGCGCGGGGAGCACCTCGCGCAGTTCTCGTGTGTTCATAACCAAACCTTCGTAATCGTTTGCGCCGGACATGCCGGATAAACAGATCATTGATGCCTTGCATCGCTTTCAGTGCCTTGCGTCCTACGGGTCTCAGTACGTTCATGGACAACAGCTCCTTTCCGCCTCGGCGGTAACTTCAGATCAAAAAAAACCCCCGGCAGTTGGACCTGCCGAGGGTTTTCATTCGTCAGGTCTGCGCGATGCAGACCTACCGGGTTGTCTACATCACGTTAGCGTATTGTTCTCCAGGCGATCGAACGCACCGGGGGCACAGGAAAGCTGCCACGCCCGTGGGTTCATGCCGGATTTTTGAGTGCTTGAGTGATGCACGGTCTCTTCCTCACACTGTCCGCAAAGCGGACGATTCACAATTCGTTGTTCGGCGAAATTGTTTCCGCCCGAACGATCAGGCGGCGAACTCTACGCCCGTCGTGTTTCAATTGCAAGACAAAACTAACAAAAAGTTAACTTTCTTTGCGACGGGGTGCTTTGGAAGGCCCTGTGATTCTGAAAGAATAGGCCAGTGCCCGGCGTGTCCTGGGCAACCAAACAAGGGGATTTGAGCGCAATGGCCGAAGCGACGGAACGTCGGGTTCTCGTGCTCGGCGGCAACGGTTTCGTGGGCAGCCACGCGGTGACTGCCTTGAGCAAGCGAGACTCGGTGCGCCTGAGCATCGGCACGCGAAAGCCTTTGCCCCGGCAGGATGGTCACAAGGAGACTGCGGTCGAAATGCACCGGCGGACGGACGTCCAGGACTGGACGCCTCTTGTTGCCAACTACGACGTCGTGCTGAACTGTGTTGGCATCCTCCGACCGGTGGGTCGGGCAACGTACGATCGTGTCCATCATCTGGC
>JBCDHO010000130.1:0-7148 GCA_038749855.1 Pseudomonadota bacterium | reverse complement strand
ATCGAGATGACCAGCGCCGACAATGACGAGTACCTTGCCGGCGCTGCGCTTGCGGTTTTCGAAACGCAGCCGGGCGGCCATGTAGCGGTCACGTTCGGCAATCAGCGCTTTGTACAGTTCCGGCGAATCCTGCGCAAACTCCGTAAAGGTCGACTCCAGGATGTCGCCTTCCTTGAGCTGCTCGATGGACTCCTCGTCGATTTCCTCCGAGGAGAAAGAGCTTAGGATCAGGCCCGTGGTCAGGGTGAAACGCTTATACCAGGGCACCGCCGCATAGGTGCGGCGGAGCGTTGTGGCCAGGTCGCGATCGACCAGCTGCAGCGGAATTTGACGCTCCCGCGCGGCCAGTGCGGCTGCACGTAACTCAGCACCCGGTTCGATACCGAACTGCTCGGCAATTCGCTTCTGGTAACCGCTAAGGGCGAGGTTTGCCATCACCAGGCCCGCCTTGCGCCGCCGGATGATCTGAAACAGGTCAAGGTCTTGCCAGCTCTTCTTTCCGTCCAGCGCTTCGAGACGCGTGGTACAAAGCTCCACGGCCACCGCATCCCAGTCCTCGCGGGCCGTTATCTGTTCAACGGCCTGGACGCTGGCCGGTGAGACATGGGCGGTACCCAACAGCGTGTACTGCACGCCGTCACGGACCAGCTCGCGTATCGGCTGGTCCTCCAGCCGGATGTCGCTCTGGCCGGGCAGGGGCGTCGTCCTGGATGATGAGGCACCATCGGGCCCGGGCGTGTGCCCGTGCTCATCATGGGGTGCGTTGCCGGCGTCGGATGTCGGCGCCGCCGGATTGTCCCTGCCGGAATCGGACGTCATGGGCTGGCTTCACGGACGGTCGCGTCAGGTCGACGCCCGCCCTGGGTGTATTGAGTGGGGTGCGAAGGATACCGCAAGCGGCGGTCCGACGGGAGCGTAAAGCATGTCGAACCCGCCGGCTTCAGGGTTTGCTTGGCAGCGAAGCCGCCGCGCGCGTCGAGGTCTTCAGTCTGTCGGCGCCGGTTTGCGAAGTTCAGGCGCTGTCGATGGGCTGCCCGGTGGTCAAAACGCTGAAGAGCACCAGGTCATATTCGAAGTACACGGAATAGGTCTCGTAATCCCAGCGGGTGATCGGTGGTTCCCCAACAGCGGAGTGGCGTTGGTCCGGCGCGCCAAAGCGCATTTCGACCTCGGCTTTGCTCAGGCCGTTGGTTGGAAGATCCATGTTCTCGACCTGGCGCACCTCGTCCACCAGCAGGACATCCGCCTGGACGACGGGTGCCAGGGTCAGCGGGGCGGCCAGTGCGAGGCCGACAAGAAGGGCTTTGTTCATCGTTGGGCTCCCCATCAGAAGGTGGGATAAGAATAGCATAAAGGTTTTTGATGTCTCGCAGGAATTCAGGGGACGGGCTGGGTTGCGTTCTGGGCCAGCAAACGCAGATAGCTGGCGTGTCGCCAGTCCTTGATCAGGCCGTCCGCGACCGCGGCCTTAACTGCGCAGCCGGGCTCCTGATCATGGCGGCAGTCGTTGAATCGGCACGCGGCGGAAAACGCCGAAAACTCACGGAAGCCGGCAGCGATGGCGGCCTGCTCGAGGCGCCAGAGCCCGTATTCCCAGACCCCCGGGGAATCGATCAGGCGTCCGCCACCGGGAAGGTCATAGCTGATGGTCGTGGTGGTGGTGTGTGTGCCCTTACCGGTGACCCGGGAGAGGGCGCCGGTCTGAATCTCCCGGTCCGGTACCAGCCGGGTGATCAGGGACGACTTACCCACACCCGATTGACCGACGAGGATGCTCGTGTTGCCGGTCACCAGAGGCGCCAGCGCTTCAACACCCGGCGAGCCCTTGCAGGAGGTGGTGGCCACTTCATAGCCCAGGTCGCGGTAGGTAGACAGACGTTTTAACGTGGCCGCTCCGGCCTCCGTCCAGTCTGGTTCCAGCTCGACCTTGTTCACGACGATGACCGGTTCCAGGTCGAGACTGTGCACGGCAACCAGGTAGCGGTCCAGTAAGTCCCGGGAGGGCAGGGGGCGGTGCGCGATGGTGATGACCACGCGGTCAAGGTTGGCGGCGATGGTCTGCGGGCGTCCCTTTCCGTCGGCGCGCATGAACTGGTTGACCCGGGGCTGGACCGCCTCAACGACCCAGGCACCATCCGCCGTGGGTGCAATTTCGACCCGGTCGCCGCAGAAGGGTCTTCCCACGCGGCGCCGGAACAGGCAAGGCACCGGTGCTTCATTGGCCACCTGAACCACCCCATGGCTGCCATACGACACGATTACCCGGGCTTCGCGCGTGGCACTCACGGTGCAGGCAGTAGACTTCGCTGGGTGAGCATGATGTTCATGCTAGCACCGGCCACAGCCGCGTGGGTATCATCCTTCTGGGCCTTGGCTGCCCGCGCCACATCGTCGGGGGAGACCATGAACAAGGAAGGAAATCTCATCTGGATCGACCTGGAAATGACCGGGCTCGATACGCAGCGCGACACGATCATCGAACTGGCCCTTATCGTCACCGACAGCGAATTGAACGAACTGGCCGTTGGGCCTGTACTTGCCATCTCGCAACCGCTGGAACGGCTCGAAGCGATGGACGACTGGAATACGCGCCACCACACGGCATCCGGTCTGTGGGAGCGGGTGCTGACGCAGGGCGTGCCCATGGCCGAGGCGGAACGAGCGGCGCTGGCCTTCCTTTCCGAGTGGTCCGTGGCAGGCGCTTCGCCCATGTGCGGCAACAGCATCTGCCAGGACCGGCGTTTTTTGCACCGCTGTATGCCTGCGCTGGAGCGTTGGTTCCATTACCGGAACCTCGATGTTTCAACCCTCAAGGAATTGGCGGCCCGCTGGGCGCCCGATATTGTCGCGGCCTTCGCCAAGGAAAACCGCCATGAAGCCCTTTCGGACATTCGCGAGTCGGTCGCTGAACTCCGTCACTACCGACGCTACCTGGGACCGCTGGGCGGCGTTCGCGGCCACTGACGCATGGGGCGTTGTCCCGCGCCGGGCTTGCTCCCGCAGGAGGCGTCCCGACGGGATTTACCCGCCGCGCGCGCGCGCCAGGCGCAGCCAGGTTTCGACCACGGAGTCGGGATTCAGTGAGACACTCTCGATGCCCTCGTCCATCAGCCATTCGGCTAGATCTGGGTGGTCGGAAGGTCCCTGTCCACAAATTCCAACGTATTTCCCGAGCCGGTTGCAGGTGCGGATGGCCATGGTCAGCAGCGCTTTGACCGCCGGATCCCGCTCGTCGAAGAGCTCCGCGATTTCCGCCGAATCCCGATCGAGCCCGAGCGTGAGCTGCGTGAGGTCATTGGAACCGATTGAATAGCCGTCGAAGTGCTCGAGAAACTGCTCTGCCAGCAGTGCATTGGAGGGCAGTTCACACATCATCATGATCTTCAGATCATTTTCGCCCCGACGCAGCCCGAACTGGCCCAGGACATCAATGACCTGTTCGGCTTCTTCCAGCGTGCGGACGAAGGGCACCATGGCCCAGACGTTGCTCAGCCCCATCTGCTCCCGGACCTTGTTCATGGCCCGGCACTCCAGCTCGAAGCAGTCCTGGAAGCCTTCAGCGATGTAGCGGGATGCACCCCGGAAACCGATCATCGGGTTCTCTTCAACGGGCTCATAGCGAGGACCGCCGATCAGGTTCGCGTATTCGTTGGACTTGAAGTCGGACAGGCGCACGATCACCGGCTTAGGATAGAAGGCCGCGGCGATGGTCGCGACGCCCTCGGCAAGGCGGTCCACGTAGAAGCTCACCGGGTCCGCATAGCCTGCCATGCGCCGTTCGATGTGCTGCCGGACCTCCGGTTCCTGCTGATCGAATTCGAGGAGGGCCTTGGGGTGAATGCCGATCATCCGGTTAATGATGAATTCCAGCCGCGCGAGGCCAACGCCGTCGTTCGGGATCATGCTGAAATCAAAGGCCCGGTCCGGGTTGGCGACGTTCATCATGATCTTGAGCGGAGCCTCGGGCATGGCCGCCAGGTCATCCTGCTTAACAGCGAAATCCAGCGTGCCGGCGAACACATGGCCCGTATCGCCTTCCGCGCAGCTGACGGTCACTTCCTGGCCGCTCGGAATGCGCACGGTGGCATCACGGCAGCCAACAACGGCCGGAATACCCAGCTCCCGGGCAATGATGGCTGCGTGGCAGGTCCGCCCGCCACGGTTGGTGACGATGGCGGCGGCACGTTTCATGACGGGCTCCCAGTCCGGGTCCGTCATGTCCGTGACCAGCACGTCGCCGGGCTTCACCGCATGCATCTGGTCGAGTGTTGCGACGACGCGGGCGGTGCCGGCGCCAATCTTGTGCCCGATGCTGCGCCCTTCGCAGAGCAGGCCGCCCTGTTCCAGTAGCTGGTAGCGCTCAAGGCGCTGACCGCCCGAGTCCTGGCTGCGCACCGTTTCGGGCCGTGCCTGGACAATGTACAGCCGTCCGGTCTCGCCGTCTTTTGCCCATTCGATGTCCATGGGGCGCCCGTAGTGTTCCTCGATCACCAGCGCCTGGCGCCCGAGGCTCAGTACCTCTTCATCGCTAAGGCTGAAGGCGTTCTGCCGTTCCGGCTCGACGTTGCGGGTAAGCACGCCGGTGCCGCTGTCGCCGAAGACCATTTCGATGGCCTTGCTGCCGAGGTTGCGCCGCAGCACCGCATCCTTGCCATCGCGGAGCGTGGGTTTGAAGACGTAGAACTCGTCCGGGTTCACCGCGCCCTGGACAACGGTTTCGCCAAGGCCCCAGGCGGAAGTGATGAACACTGCGTCCTGGAAGCCCGATTCCGTGTCGAGGGTGAACATGACGCCGCTGCATGCGAGATCGGAACGAATCATCAGCTGAATGCCGGCGGAGAGGTAGACGTCGCCGTGGTCAAAGCCCTGGTGGACGCGGTACGCGATGGCCCGGTCGTTGTAGAGCGAGGCAAAGACCTCGTGGATCTTGGTCAGTACCTCCGGCAAGCCGTTGACGTTGAGAAAGGTCTCTTGCTGGCCCGCAAAGGAGGCGTCTGGCAGGTCCTCAGCCGTGGCAGAGGAGCGCACAGCGACAGACGGTTCCTTGCCGGCTTCATCGACGAGGCGCTTCCACGCGGACTCGATGGCGTCCTGAAGGGCGGCCGGGAAGGGCGTAGCGAGCACCCATCCGCGGACCATTTCGCCGGTTTTTGCCAGCGTCTGTGTATCTTCGACGTCGAGCTCAGCCAGCGTACTGTCGATGCGCTGCTTGAGCCCTGATTGTTCGAGGAACTCACGGTAGGCGTCGGCGGTGGTGGCGAAGCCGCCCGGCACCTCAACGCCGAGCCCGGAAAGCTCACTGATCATCTCCCCGAGCGAGGCGTTTTTGCCTCCGACCTGCCCGAGATCCTGCATCCCGAGTTCGTTCAACCAGGCGATGTACTGTGTCACGGGATGGCCCGTCCTGCGGTGTGGAAAGGCGGCTAGTTTAGCGCCACGCTGCATGGGCCGCCATGAAGGGAGACGGCGCATCGGACACAGCGCTATAGTGGCGCCTCGCAAGTCCCCGCAACGGCAGGGCAGGAGTGCTGGGATCACCATGATTAGAACGGTCTTTTTCATTTCCGATGGCACGGCCATCACGGCTGAGACGCTGGGTCACAGCCTGATCACCCAGTTCCCGGATGTGCAGTTCCGAACCGTGCGACTGCCCTTCGTGGACAACGAGAACGCTTGCCGCGAGGCCGTGGCGGCCATCGATAAAGCCACGGCCCGGGACGACGCGCCCGCGATCATCATCAACACGATCGTCAACGAGGAACTGTGCGCATTGATTGCGACGAGCTCGGGGGTCATTCTCGATCTCTTCGGCACCTTCCTGAGCAAAATGGAAGAGGCGCTGGGCATCGCCCATCAACCCACGGTCGGCCTGGCCCATGGCCTGACCAACACGGATCGCTATGACGGTCGCATGGACGCCACCAACTATGCGATCACGCACGACGATGGGGTCAGCGTCGACTTCAAGGACGCGGACCTGATTCTGGTGGGCGTCTCCCGCTCGGGGAAGACCCCGACCTGTCTCTACATGGCGCTGCACTTCGGGGTTAAGGCGGCCAATTATCCCCTCACGCCAGAGGACCTCGACCACATGCGTTTGCCGCCGTTCCTGCGGCGCTATAAGTACAAGCTGGTCGGATTGGACATCAATCCTGACCGGCTGGCGCAGATTCGTGAAACCCGTCGACCGGGCAGCCGCTATGCCTCCTTGCGCCAGTGTCGCCAGGAGGTCGAGTCGGCCCAGAGTCTGCTGCGCGTCGAGGGCGTGCCCATGTTCGAAACAACCCATTCCTCCGTGGAGGAGATTTCCTCGCGCGTTCTCATGCAGCTCGGCCTGCAGCGGGAGATGTTTTGAGCGACGGCTTTTGCCCGCGGTTTTGAGCAAGGTTGTTTATCCGTGAACGCCGGACGACGTGCACAAAAAAACCGCGTTCGAAACGGGCCGGGGCAATCAGTGTGCCACATAACGGTGTCCTACCGTCAAGTTTTGGCTGCGTGCTATGCTCCCGCCATGGTTTCCTTTCGGGACAAAAACGGACAGCTTGCGCGGCCTCGGCTTGAAACGCTGCAGGCGGCGCAAGAAGAGATCTATCGGCAGTTGCAGCTGCTGATCCCCGATGATGCGGCGCGTGATGATCGTTTTTGCTCCCGAATTGAAGGGTCACCAACCCTCCGACTGGAGATTCTCGAGCGACACCCCTACACGCACTTCATTCGGCTGACCTACGAGTTCGACAGCGAGGAAGGCCCGCGGCTGGCGCCCGATGCGCACCTGAGGGTCTATCATGATGCGCGCATGGCGGAGGTCACGTCGTTTAACGCGGACCAGGCCTTCAAGCGAACGGCGCATCCCTGGTACCCGACGCGCCCGCTGTTCGAGCGAACTTGGCGTGAAAACCTCGCGCTGGACAAGTGGTTAGGCTACCTGATCCAGCAGGGTCATAGCTTTGAGACCATGCGCCCGGCGGATCGCGGCATACCGTCTGAAACGGCCCCCACCGAGCCCGTGGAGGTGGTCTGAAAAATTATCGGCCCGGGGGTTTGACACCCCCCTGGCTTGGCAGTATAGTTGCGCGCCTTCCGGGGCTATAGCGCAGCTGGGAGAGCGCTACAATGGCATTGTAGAGGTCGGCGGTTCGATCCCGCCT
>JBCDHO010000129.1:0-7152 GCA_038749855.1 Pseudomonadota bacterium | reverse complement strand
CCGCTTGTAGCTGGCGTGGCGTTGAATGCGGTTGATGACGCGCGTATCTAGGCCCGTGCCCATGGCGAGGTTGCCAAGCGTGACCTTTTTGTCGCCCTTCTCCTCGTGCAGCAGCTCTTCCAGCTCCTCGACGTAGATGGTGTCGATGAGTTCGTGCAGCTTCTTGAGTGAGATGCGGCCGGCGATGAAACGCACCAGTCGCCGCAGAACGCTTTCCACGCCTCGACCAATGATGGCCACTTCTGAGCTTTGCAGCGAGTCGCTTTGAGACACGAGATTCCGGATCGGGCGCTGTGTTGCCCGTCAACCGTCCGATGGCTGAGACAGTCGTAGTCTACCGGAATTGTCGTATGCGTCCTATATTGACGTTTATGGCAATTTATAGCGCAACCGCCACAGCGGATGTCCACTGCCGTGGTACTTCCGCTCAAAGGGTGTGAGCGCCGGCTTGACCACCTCGTACTCTTCACACGTCGCCTCCGCATTACCGGCAAAACCCAGGGACAGGCTGAATTCCTCAACATACAACCGCCAGTTGCTGCGCAGTTCCAGAATGCCCCCCAGGGCCAGGATCGTTGGAAAGACGGGATGCCCGTGCCAGCGCCGCCCCAGCTGCGCCGCTTTCGGCCAGGGATTGGGGTACAGCAGATAGTGATGGGACACGGGCCAGCCCTCGGCCAGCGCGAGGCGCCAGAAGGTCGTCAGCTCCATGCGCGCCAAGAGCACGCGCCCTGCCCTGCGCGGCGCCTCAGACGCGCCTGACCGGGCAAGCCGCGCCGCCGAGCGGTCAATGCCGATCACGAGGGCGTCCGGGTGCTGCGCCGCGAGTTGCTGGCTACTTTCGCCCGTGCCGCATCCCGCATCGATCACGATGGGCTGGTCCGCGCCTGCCTCCCGCCGTAAGCGATCCAGCGCGGCAAATACGTCTGTGCTCGGCGCATGCAGCGGCTGGCGCCAGGGCATCGCGAAATGACGACGCACCCGCGCCTCCAGGCCCGGGTGAACGCCCGGCTGGTTACTGACGACGCGCCGGGAATTGCCGGCCGGTTTGTCGGGGCTGGAAGGACGCAAGGGAGACCTCAAACTTCGGTATCATTACGCTATACGAACCGGACAGCGTGGGCGAGTCGAAGGGACAGGTAAGTCCCGACCCGCACCCGCCGCCATCCAGCACCGCCCGCCCGGAGCGCACCCATGGCCTCAGCCACCCAGATCTACCGCGACGACGCGCCGTTTCGGCTGCACCGCGGCGGCGTGCTGCCCGGGCTGGAGCTCGCCTATGAGACCTGGGGACGGCTGAACGCCAAGCGCTCCAACGCCGTCCTGCTGTTCACGGGCCTCTCGCCCAGCGCACACGCGGCCAGCAGCCACGCGGACCCGTCCGACGGCTGGTGGGAGTTCATGATCGGCCCGGGACATCCCATCGATACGGACCGCTGGTTTGTCATCTGCGTGAACTCTCTCGGCAGCTGCAAGGGCAGCGTGGGCCCGGCGAGCATCAACCCGGAAACGGGCGAGGCCTGGAGGCTGGATTTTCCGGAACTCAGCCTCGAAGACGTGGCATCTTCGGCCCAGCGCGTCGTGGAGCACCTGGGCGTTGAGCGCCTGTGCACGGTTATGGGCGCCTCCATGGGCGGCATGTCCACGCTCGCCTGGCTCAAGCAGAACCCGCGCGGCACGCGGCACCTGATCACCATCTCCAGCGGCCCACGCGCAGAACCCTTCAGCATCGCCATCCGGTCCCTGCAGCGGGAGATGATTGTCAACGACCCAGCCTTCGCCCGTGGCCGCTACACGGACGAGGACTGGCCGCGCCAGGGCATGCGCATGGCGCGCAAGCTCGGCATGGTGTCTTACCGTTCCGCCATCGAGTGGGAAGACCGCTTCGGTCGCGACCTGCAGTACCGCTACCCGCACCGGCCCTTCACCATGAACTTTGAGATCGAGTCCTACCTCGAGGCGGCGGCGGACCGCTTTGTGGGGGCTTTCGACCCGTGCAGCTACCTGTATTTATCGCGAGCCATGGACTGGTTCGACGCGAGTGCGGACCACGATACGCTCGTCGAAGCGCTGGACGGCATCTCGCTGGAATCGGCCCTGGTGATCGGCGTTGATACGGATTTACTGTTTCCGCCCCGGCAGCAGGGAGAAATCGCCAAGTCCTTGACCCGGCTCAAGATCGACACCCGCCTGGAGATGCTACCTTCTCCTCAGGGCCACGATGCCTTTCTGGTAGACTTCGAGAACTTTGGAAACGTCGTGGGCGGATACTTCAGGGCCATCGCCAACCGCGATGACCGTGCTGCGGAGACATAAGATCACATGAGCCTGGAATTCGAGGGCAAAGACCGCCTCATCCAACGCATTGACGCCGCCATTTCCGGCGAATGCCCCTTTGAAATCACCACCTGCCTGCGCCGCGCGCTGGTCGAGTGTATTGCTGACCCGGGCATTCGCCTGCCCGACGAGGTGTTCAAGGTGATCCCCGGCCACTACGCGCGCCGCGAGGTCTACACCTGCCCCGAAAAGGGCTACAGCATGATCGCCATGACCTGGGGCCCTGGCCAGGGCACGCCCATCCACGACCACGACGGCATGTGGTGCGTCGAAGGGGTCTGGAGCGGCTGCATCGAGGTCGTCAGCTACCAGCTCGTGGACGAGCGCGGCGATCGCTTCCGCTTCGAGGACGTCGGCACCATCGTGGCCGGCTGCGGCAGCGCCGGCAGCCTGATCCCACCCCACGAATACCACACGATTGCCAATTCGGACCGCGACAAGACGGCCGTCTCCGTACACATCTACAAAAACGCCATGGAGACTTGCAACCTGTTCTTCGAGGACGAGGACGGCTGGTACCGCAAGGAACCGAAGGTCCTGGAACTCGACGCGGCCTGAGGCCACCGGCGCAGCGCGTCGGCGTTCATCGAATACGATGGCTTGCTGCGGTCCTTAAGGGCTCGCAGCTTGCTATAATCGCGCCCGCCGGCGAGCCGGCACCCCGACACATCGTGCCGAAGTGGCGGAACTGGTAGACGCGACGGATTCAAAATCCGTTTCTGGAAACAGAGTGAGGGTTCGAGTCCCTCCTTCGGCACCAATCAATCGCACCCATGCTTTTCGCTTCCATCGTCCTGTTCGTCTTTGCCGCAGCCGGCATTTACCTGGCGTGCTGGATGTTCCGATATGAGATTTCGGATGCGCGTAAATTTGGAGCCGCAGCGGGATTTGTCGCTGGACTTTGGGCCGCGCATCTTCTGCCAACGAGAATCCAATTCGTTGCATTGCTGCTCGGCCCCGTCGTGCTTTGGATTTGCCTCATGGATGACACCTATGACCGATACGCGGTCAAACAGGTATTCGGCGTCAGCCTCTTCATTGCAGTGATCGGCACCCTCGCTGCGATTTACTTCGTATTCTGAAAGCACCCAGGAATCGCTCTCCCCAACCAGGCCCTGCAAGATCCTGGCCTATACTCTTTCGTTCACTCCCGTTGAGAACGAACCCATGCGCGCCGTGGTTTCTGGAATTGTGTGCTTCGCTTTATGCCTGTACTCCGCCCTCGCCATGGCCGAGCAGGCAGCCCTCGATCTTCCTGCAAAGGGTACGTTGATCCACTGGCCCGAAGCCATCGATCAGGGCAACGGGCAGCTCGGACTCGCAGAGCGCGGCACGCTTTATGTACCCGCCGACCGGGCATCGGCTGACAGCGGCACGCTGGCACTTTCCTACTGGCGCTTCCGAAAGGTGGGCCCGCCTGCAGCCGAGCGGGCGCCCATCTTCATGCTTGAGGGCGGGCCCGGCTTTCTCGGCTACAACCGCAATGCGGCCGGCTATTACATCGATTACGTACGTCCTTATCTCAACATCGCCGATGTCGTCATCGTGGGACAACGGGGCATTGGCGCTGCCTACCCCGCGACCGATTGCCCGCCGCCAAAAGGCACCAGCAACACGCCGCTGGATCCACGCTATGGACCAGCGGCTGCGCAGGCAAGCCGGGACTGCCAGGCGTTCTGGCGCGCGGCGGGCGTTCCCATCGAGGGCCTGACCGTTCCGGCCGCAGCGGCCGACGTCGACGACCTCCGCAAGGCCCTGGGCTACGATCAAATCGTGTTAATGGCCGAGAGCTTCGGGACACACTG
This sequence comes from Pseudomonadota bacterium, assembly GCA_038749855.1. Taxonomy (GTDB): domain Bacteria; phylum Pseudomonadota; class Gammaproteobacteria; order Xanthomonadales; family SZUA-36; genus Marinihelvus. The sequence goes on along the minus strand of JBCDHO010000129.1, from coordinate 3,010 downwards.
GGCCATCGCAGTAATGCGGCAGTACCCCGCTTCCGTGGCCCGTGCCGTTCTTGACAGCGTAGAGGGCCCCGACCATACCTATGACGCCCCGAGTGGCCGCTTCCGTGTGCTTGAGCGAATTGCGGCGGATGCTGAGGCGTCTGATGCATTCAAGGGAAGCGTTCCGGTAGGGGGCTTTATTGAAGCGCTGAAGCGGACCATCGGAGCGGCGGAAGCAGCGCCGATTCGGTTTGAGATGGACAACGATGCTGTGACCTTGACCGCAGCCGGCTTGCGCACGCTGAGTGAGGGTTACCTGGCGCCGCCGCGCGGCTCAAGCTGGCCCGCCGTTTGGCCGCTCGGCATTCTGCAGTGGTCCCGGGGCGACTTTACTGCGACGGCGGAGGCCCTGGCCGGCCCCTACCGCTTCGCAGACTTCTGGCACTCGGTCAGTTTCTTTCAGTTCGACTGTGGTTCGGGCATATCACCCGAGCGGGATCGCGCCCTGTTGAACGACCCAGCGCTGGCCTTTATCGACGATCCAAACGCTTTATACCGCCATGCCTGCCCCGAATGGGACATGGACTATGGGGCGGATTTTCGCGGTCGTTTCAGCAGCACCGTTCCAACCCTGATCGTGCACGGGGACTGGGACCTCAGCACGCCCTGGGAAAACGCCCTGGAGCTTATCGACCAGTTCGAACAGGGGCAGCTCGTGCGTGTCCGGCGCGGTGAGCACGGGACCTTACGAAACGCCATGGAACAGGATGATGAGTTTGCCCAGGCCGTGATGCGTTTCCTTAGCGGGGAAGAGACCCAATTCCCAAGTGAAATCGTCTTGCCACCACCGTCGTGGGTGACATCACTGGACGTTGACTGAACGAGCGTCAAGCGCAACCGGACCGTCGCAGGTCATGCGCACATCACAGACAGCCGCCACGAGAACACAATCCGATTAAACGCAACACCTTTCCTCGGTTTGCTCAGCGACCCTGCGCTGGGTCCTCATGGGCTTCGATCCGGCTCAGAACCGCTTCCATCATCGAGTCCGTTCCCTCGAGGACGTCCTCGACCGAGTACGCAAGCTTATGATCGGGCCGGACCGGTTGGTCCATCGGCTGTCTCGGAGCAACCACGTCGAAGCGCATGCGGGCGACGGCGTAGGCAACGCCGTGGGCGCTCGAGCGCTGCGGCCTGGCGCCGTCATTGGTCGAGTGATTGCCGCCCATGGCCTCACCGATCACCGTACCCATGCCGTGTTCCTTGAACAGCGCCGCAAAATGCGGTGCGGAGGAGACCGTGTTGCCGTCCACGACCAGGTAGCGGGGCACATTAACGCCCACATCGACGGGCTGTTGCAGCACCTGCAGATCGGCCGAGGCCCGCTCATCGGTCGGGGGCCCAAAGTAGGCGAACGGCGCGCTCGCCAGCCGGCGCAGCAGGTAGGCCGACGCATTGCCGGACCCACCTTGGTGGGCGCGAAGGTCCACCAAGAGGGCAGAACGTCCCTGGCCTGTGATGTCCTCGAGGGCGTTATCCACGAAGTCGGCGAACACCTTACCCTGGTCACCGTAGTAGGCAAAGGAACGGATGGTCATGATGCCCGCATTGCTGTCCGGGTCGACCCGATAGCAAAGCGGGCCCTGGCACGGGTCGCGGGGGTGGAAGATCGGCTTTGGCGTGTAGGCAGTCAGTGGGCGCAGCGCCAAAGGTTCCTCATCACCGACCCGCGTCAGCCGGTAGGCGTCCGGAAACCCCAGCGCGTAGGTCAGGTAGGCCGTCGCGTAGGTATTGAACGCGTGCACCTTCGACGTCTCAGACATGCCCTCCCCTGAAATATGCCGGAACACCTCCTCGCGCAGCGCCGAAACCGCCCGGCCGTTGATGGATGAAATTTCATCGCCGACACGAAGCGGCCCCTCGTTGACCAGCGGGTCGAGCACATACAGCCGCTCGCCCACGAAGCGCACTTCAACCGGGAACCGATCCGCGGGACGGGTCAATGCGTCTTCCTGGTTGAAGTACGGCAGGCGCGAGTGCCCGCACTGAATGCTGCTCAGCAGTTCACTGAACGCCCACAGGAATTCAGCCTTCGTCGTCTCATGGGCCATGGCGGCGACGCGGGTGGCGACCAGCTGATCAAACCCGGACTCAGAAATGAACCGGAACGGTCGGGGATGCAGCGTCTTGATGCGGTCCGCGAGTTCCAAAAGGTCGTCACGGTAACCCAGGGCCTCACTGGAGTTCGGTGACGACGGGTCGTCCACCGACTCGCTGGACCAGCTGGAGCTGTGTCCAATCGCCATTACAGCAGCAACCAGCGACAGCATGAGAAATCGTGCGGTTGATGAAGAAGCTGCCTGGAAGACAGTCACTGAAGCAGTATCCGATGCAGTCATTGATTCCCTCCTTGAGTCACCCTCGCGGGCATTGAATAAATGCGGTGGCGCTAAGGAGATGACTCACCAGTGCAGCCATTCGTTACCTGGACGATTGGACTTCCGCGCCAGAATTGGTTTGGGCGTGTCCCACCGTTTCCGGTAGCCTCTGCTGAGGAGTTATGGCAGCAGGGAAGCCAAAGACCTCATGAAGCAAACCACCGTCCGCCTCAGCTTGGGCTTACTGATGCTCTTCTTCTGGCCCGGGTCCGCCCTCGCCTGGGACGACCGCGGCCATGGCGCCATTGGCATGCTCGCCGTGGAGCAGCTGTCACCGGAAACCCGCGCAACGCTGGGCGAGTTGCTGGGCGCAACGGATCCGGACGTCATCATCGGCGCCTGCACCTGGCCCGACACCTGGCGTACGCTCGGAGACGGGCGCGACCAGGCGCGCTGGCATTTCGTCCGCTTCGAACCCTCTGCGAAGACCTACAGCCGGCAGCGCGACTGTCCGGCGGGCGACCAGTGCGTCCCGGAGCAGGTCAACCGCCATGCCGCCCTGCTCGGTGACGAGCGTCAAACGCCCGAGGCACGACGGCTGGCCTTCAAGGGGCTGTGCCATTTCCTGGGTGAGCTGCACCAGCCCATGAATG
>JBCDHO010000128.1:0-7178 GCA_038749855.1 Pseudomonadota bacterium | reverse complement strand
GGCAACCGGCACGGGACTCGCACCCTACCTGTCCATCATCAAGGACCCAGAAACCTACGAGCGCTTCGAAACCGTTATCGTCGCCCATGGTGTGCGGCGCGAGGTCGACCTTGCCTACCGGAAATTCATCACGGAAGAACTCCCCCAGCACCCGATTCTCGGCGAACTGATTGACGGCAGGCTCCGCTACTACCCCGCCGTCACGCGCGAACCCTTCATCCATGAGGGTCGACTAACGGACCTGCTCGATTCAGGGCAAATGACCCGGGACCTGGGCCTGCCGGACCTCGACCCGGCCAAGGACCGCATCATGCTCTGCGGCAGCATGGACATGATTCGTGACTTTCAGAAGCTTCTGGACGCGCGCGGGTTTCGGGCGAGCCAGTCGATCGGTGACGTAGGGGACTACGTCTTCGAACGGGCCTTTGCGGGCTAAATCAGGCCGGCAGCCGAAGCGGGTTCAAGCGATAGCCATCAACCTTGCGGCGTAAAAGGCCCGGCGCAAGGCGCATCATGAGACGCAGCTGCACAGGCAGATGCCGCACAAGTTTCGGCTCCATATCGAGAAAGGAAAGCGAAGCCTCCAGCGCAGCGCCATAACGTCAGGAAGGTCCAGGTCAAACCAGGTGCACAGACCATTATCGACACGGCCGAAGCGCGTGTTCAGGCCGCAGCCGATTTCCACCACCGTACCGGTCGGATGCTGCCCAAGAAGGTTCGCTGCTGCCCACCGCGCTCAAAAGGCTTCCCCTTGGTGTCGTGGCTAACCATCACCCAGACGCCATGAGACGCTCGGTCCGTCCCGGCCTCAACGCACGTAAGGCGCAAGCGCCGTTTCCAGGTCGCTCTGAACCGTGTCGCGGTTAAAACCTTCACCGGAGTGCGTTTCTGCCAGCTGGAACAGGGCGGCAAACATGGGCACGCCCTCAACGCTCTTGTGCAGGGCAAAGCCGTCCGTTTCTTCGTACATGCCGCGCCAGTAGTCCCGGACCACGGCCCAGAAATTGCCCGTCCGCTGCCAGTAGGCATCACCGGCGGAAAAGTCGTAGTCCACGATGTGTTCGTAGCGGCTGATGCCCGCCTCGCGGGCCAGGTAGGGCGAGGTTTCGCGCGCGGTTCCATCGGCATTGAGCACGGTCTTGAGTGCGTCTTCTTCCATGACCCAGCCCGTGGGCGTAATGGAAATCCGCATGACGCCTACGAGGGCCTGGTAGTCGTCACGCACGCTGAACTCGCGACGCGGCAGCGGCCGGTAGGTGGTTTCGCTCTCCCAGTGCGAATAGCCGGGCTCGTGGGTCCAGCGCCCCCAGGTTTCATAGCGGGGTGAATCGTCGACCTGGAAGACGGCCTGGCTCCAGCTGCCCTGGACGTCCCTTCGCTTCAGTGATTTGCGTTTCCACGCATTGAAGCCGGCATATTCCTGGAGATCACGGTCCTCCCAGGTCCAGTCCTGGCGCCAGTGCTTGATGACCATCGGTTCGGACATGCTGCCGTCTTCAAGCTGGATGGACATGACCAGGATGTGCTGAAGGCTGATGAAATCCGGCTTGTCCTCCACCACATAGACGTACTCCGTCCCCCAGGACTGGTAGGGCGTGCTCGGCGTGTAGTCAGCGGTGAATCCCACGGTCTCAATGAAGTCGAAGGTGGTGCGGTACGCCCCGGCCATGGCCAGGATGGCGCGGCGGTCGCGCTCCTTGTCGTCAATGCCTTCGACCTGCAGCGCGTCCCAGGCCTCGCTCGCTTCCCGGGACAGGATGATCTCCGGCCCCTTGGTGGTGCCACCCCGGGGCTTCATGGTGTCGTCGTCGGCAAAGAGCCAGGAGAAGGTGTAGCGCCGGGACAGCGCTGCGTCGGCGGAAGCCTCGGTCGGTGCAGCACCGTAGTCTCCGCCGTCGGATTCCTCGGCGGCAAGGGCTGAGGTGCTGGCGGCCACGGCGAAGGCAAATGCAATCAGTAAACGGATCATGGGTTGGTTCACTCTGTTCGGTGGTGGTTTAGCGAGCCATGCAAGCGGGCCGCGCCGTGCTTGGCGCGGTTCTCAGGGCAGTGTCGTGCGATGCACAAAAAAGAGCTCGCCGGGGTAGTAAATAACAATGATTCTCATTATCATGAGCTTTCGACTGCATTTCAAGCCAACCAGGTCCGGCTGGTCCCGCCATCCGACGCGACCTTCCAGACCCGCAAGCCAAGGATTTTACTATGCGAAACAAGATTGCCTTTCTGTTCCTTTCCCTCGCTGTCCTGCTCTACAGCAATGCGGCGCTTGCCGAGTGCGAGTTCACCGTTGAGGTCGGCGACGGCCTCAGCTTCAGCGTCGGAAACGCCATGGAGGTGCCGGCCAGCTGCAGTGAGGTGACCATCACGCTCAACCACACGGGCACGTTGCCGAAGGAAGGCATGGGGCACAATTGGGTGCTGACCACTGCGGCAGACTTCCAGGCCGTTGCGCAGGCCGGCATCGCCGCCGGCGTGGCTGCAAACTACGTGCCTGCCGACGACGCACGCGTCATCGCAGCCTCGGACCTGATCGGCGGCGGCGAGTCTACGACCCTGACCTTCAGCACCGAAGGCATGGATCCTGCTGGCGACTACACGTTCTTCTGCTCGTTCCCAGGTCACTGGGCCATCATGCAGGGAACGTTCAAGCTCGTCTGAGCTCGGTTTCGGTGGCATGACCGGGGGGCGCCACCGACGGGACACCGGGGTGAGGTTTGTCCTACCACTTTTGACCTGCCTCACCCTGGTCGTTCCGGCTTTTTCCGGGGCGCTGGAACTCCAATCGCCCAGCAGTCCCCTTGACGACCCGCGCCGCCCCGGCGGCGACTACCTGACCCACGACCCGGCCTGGACCGGTCCCGCGGGACTCCTGTACGCCATTCCACCGACCAATGCGCTGGGTCAGGCCTGGAACACCTCCGGCGCCGCCCTGCTGCGGGCTAACTGGCTGGCCAACCCGACACCGGGCAAGGCGCTTGCCGGACCCGACTACGACGCACCCACCTGCGGCCGCTGCCACCTTGAGCTGGAACCCACCGCCGCCGCGCGGACGTCGGAACCCGCCGTGGTACTTCGCCCTGCCCTGATGGCGGACCGTCTGCGCTACGGTCCGCAGCTCAACACGCTGAACAGCAACGGCGACCGACCCGAAGCCGTCGCCTCCGTGCACTGGGAAACCCACTGGTTCACCTTTGAGGATGGAACGCGGCGCGCCCTTCGGCGTCCGCAGGTCACGGTTGTCACCGTCGACGGACGTGAGCTGCCGGCCACGCGCCGCATGGCCCCGCTCCTGTTCGGCTGGGGCCTGCTCGAGCAGCTGCCACCGCAAACACTCGCGCACTTCCACGATCCGGATGATCGTAACGGCGACGGGATCAGTGGCCAACGAACCGGCTCTGAGACCGAGCCGGGCATCTTCGGCTGGAAGGGCGCGCACAGCACGCTGCGCGGCCAGGTGGCGGCCGCGCTCGCACACGACATGGGCGTCACCAGCGCCGCGGTCTGTCCAGGCACAGGCTGCACCCCGGAGCTGGCGAGCGAAGACCTGGACCGCATGGTCGCCTGGCTCGCGAGCGTCGGCGTGCCCGCGCGACGTCCCGGTGCTTCGCAGCGCGGCGCCGACCTGTTCGGCCAGACCGGCTGCGGTGGCTGCCACATCAGCGCCCTGCGCACCGCACCCGGATCGGACTCACGCCTCGCTGAGCAGACCGTCTGGGCCTACACCGACCTGGCGCTCCACGATATGGGCGAAGGCCTGGCGGACCCAGGCGATGCACCCGACCGGCGGGAATGGCGCACGGCGCCCCTGTGGTCCGTGGGACTGGCCGAGCAACTGCTCCCCCAGCGGGGCTTCCTGCATGACGGACGGGCCCGAGACCTCGAGGAAGCCATCCTGTGGCACGGGGGCGAGGCGCTGGCAGCCCGGGACCGGTTCGCGGCGCTCAGCGCCCGGGAGCGCGCGGAACTGCTCGCCTACCTGCGATCCCTGTAAGCCGGCCTGGCGCGACACCCACTGGGGTACCGGGCCTGCCCTGCAAGCGCGCCTGCTATATTGTCGTTTCCCCTTTCGAGACGCCCGCCATGCCCGTCAGCTGGAACCAGGAATCCGACCGCCTGCTCGTGTGCACCATCCGCGGCACCTTGAGCTATAAGGAATGGGATCAGCTCAACACCGGTGACCCGGACAACGCAAGCGCGGCCGAAGCTGAGCGGGACGGCCAAAAGTTGCGCGTGCTGATCCAGCTCGAAAACTTCAAGGGCTGGGACCAGGACGAGCGCTGGGAAGACCTCGACTGGGTCGAGGCCAATGACCGGCGCCTGCAGCGCCTGGCTTTCGTCGGGGAAGAAAGTTGGCGTGAACGCATGGAGATCTTCGCCCTCAAGGGCATGCGGCCGGTGGAGGTGGAGTACTTTGGTCCCGATCAGGAGGGCCGGGCGCGCCGCTGGCTCGAGCGGGACTGAGCGCCATTGCCTTGCCGCCCGATCGCGGTCCGGCGAACCCATCAATCGTGTGCCTGTTCGACCCCTGACGCCGCCTCAAACCAGCGCAGATAGGCGGAGTTCACGTCGCCCCGCTCCGATGTGCCTGCCTGCTCAGGCTCGCGGCGTTCACCAAAGCCCTTGCCGAGTATGTCTCTGGGCGAAACCCCAAACTCAGCGCTGAAACTCCGCGAAAAGGAACTGGCCTCGTCAAAGCCCCAGCTGGCGCCAACCTGGCCCACCTGGGTAGCGGCCGGGTCCGCCCGCCAGAGGTCCGCGTAGCAACGCTCCAGGCGTAAGCGGGCAATGTAGCGGCGTACACCGCCAAGGGGCTGAAACAGCCGATACACGGTGCTGCGGGAAACATCGAAGTGACGACACAGCGCATCGATCTCAATCGGCCCCATAAGCCGGGTGCTCAGGTAAAGCTGCATGGCGCTGAGCGTCGGGCGAACGGCTGAAGCGCTCCGCGGACTCCACAGTGCGTCGAGACTGGCAAGCAGCGCATCGCAGAGCGTTTCGGCCTGGGCCAGCGTCACCCGGGGAAGCTCATCCTCAAGCAGACTCCAGTGGGCAGCCATCATGCGCCCTAGCGGTTCGCTGAGGGCCAGCGAGAGCACCGGGTTAAGCGGGGACAAAAATGCCCCGGCAGAGAGCATCGGGCGGGGAATCACGATCGAGCGCAGCGCCATTGCGCTGGCTTCGGAACTGAAAGGCTGCGCCCAGTCACGGAGGTAAAGATGGCCCGGTACGACGCGCAGTCGTTGATGGGCCATGACGATCAGCTCCTCCCCTTCCAGTTGCTGGTGCAGAACGAGGAAATCGGACTGCCTACCCCGGACATGGCGCGCGTCGCGCCGAAAGCGCGCGGGGCTAAAGCGCACCTGGTTAAACAGCAACTGACCGACGCGATAGCCCTGAGATCGCACATGAAAAGCCTCTGCGGGGCCGGCTGGCTGAACCTCATAAATGGACTCCGTAATCCGCTGAAAGTCGACGAGCCGCTCTTGGGCCGTCAACTGTTCGGAGTCGATTAAATCGCTGGGAACTTGATCCACTCGCTTCTTCCCGCTTCTTTGAACGCCTGGACGCTGAAAACTCGCATTGTTTCATCGACATGGGATTTCTTGTCAAGCGAAATGAGACGCACTGTCAAACGATAGTCACGGTTGCAAACGTATAATTTTCCGCACGGCACCGCCTCGAAAACGCCTTCGGCAGCAGGCGCTCTGCTTTTGCTGCTGCGCCGAAGGATACGGAGAAGGAAAACCATGACAGCTGCAATGCCGCACTCGCCGCAGAGGACCATTGAATGAAAAGACGCCCGCTCCCGCAGCGACGACTGCTCGCCGCCTGCATCACGCTGATGCTCGCCCCCCTCGCACCCGCCACCGCCTCGGCCCAGGACCGGGACAACACAGGGCTGGGCGCGTGGTTCACCGCCACGAACTGGAGCGGTGACACGCTGCCGACCGCCTCGACCGATGCACGCATCAACAACGGCGGCACCGCCAACGCGAACAGCGTTTCGGCACCCGGCAATATGGTGGCCCAAAACCTCGACATCGGTGTGGATGGCGGCACAGGCAGCCTGGAAAGCGATGGCGTGGACCTTGAGCTGCAGTTTCCGCTGCAGATCGGGCTGATTCAGCCCAGCCACGACAGCGGCGGCACGGCAAACGGACAAGCTGTGTTTACCGATGGCGCTATCCTGCCCTGGGTTCAGGACGACTTTGATGACGTGATTGGCGCGCTTCACGTCGGCGCGGCTTACACAACGGGTGAGGGCATCGGCCGACTGGAGGTAAGCGACGGGGCGGTTCCGGCCCAAACCATCGGGATTAACGTTGGCTACGTTGAAACCCTGGAAGGCGATATCGATGCGATCGCCTCAGCGAATGGCACACTGGTCCTGCGGTCTACCGCCATCACCGATTCACAAGTGCTGCAGATCGGGGGTGTTGATACGGAAGCGGTCGGTTCCAGCGGCACAGCCACCGCTTTCGTGACGATTGAGGACACGACGACAGATTCGAGGATTACTATCGGCCAGACCGCGGCGGACGCAGAGAACTCGGCCGCGCGGAGCGCGACGACAGTCACACTGACCGACTTCACCGGGCCGAGCCGACTTAAAATCCTGGATGTTGACGTCATTAGCGGTGCTACAGGTGGCGTCGCTCAAGGCACCGCCGAAGTTAACCTGCTTCGGGTTAACTATCAGACTACTTCCGACCTGGACATTGCCGAGTGTGCTCCGAATGCAACAGACTCGGAGATTCTGCCCTCCCGGGTAGACATAACCGTGGCCGATTCCACCCTTCAGTCTCGCCTCATCGATCTGGCTGAGATGGATGCCAACGGAAACGGCATCGGCGACTGCACCGTCGTCATGACCGTCACGGGCTCGTCGTTGATCAGCACCGGCACCGGTCTCACGATCGCCGACAGTGAAGCCCGTACGGAAAGCCAAGGGCGTTCCACAGCGTCGCTCACCATGGACAGCAGCACGCTTGAGACGACCACCCTCGACATCGGACTGGCATTTGCAAATGGCACCAGCGTGGCCGTCGCGGATGGCAGCCTGACTATGATTGACAGCACCGCGACTGTCGGCACCCGGGCCCGTGTCGGTCGCTGGGCGGACGTCGAAGACAACAGCACGGCAACCGGTAACAGCGTCACCGCCCGCTTAGCGC
>JBCDHO010000127.1:0-7186 GCA_038749855.1 Pseudomonadota bacterium | reverse complement strand
GTTTCACCCCGTTCAAGGAGTTCCTCTCCTGTGCTTATCACGACGCGGGTCTGTGAATTCTGTATATCACGCTCAAGCAACTCCCCACGGATGGTGAGCGGTGCCACCAACAGGGGCTCGGCGGGATCAGAAGCATCGCTGGACGTGCTGCTCTGGCCTTCCGGATCCCCGATTCGCTGCAAGGCAACAGACGTCGGACCCGTGAACGAATGGACGACGCCCGTCCCTGCAAGAATCTCAAGCAGCGCATCCATCGTGGTGTAGGTGCCACGAACACCGGGAGAGCGTATTCCCTCTAACTGGCTCGCGCTGTAGGCGATGGACAAACCGGTTTCTCTGGACAGGGCATCCAGGGCGGTCGTCAGCGGCTGCGCCTGAATCTCAAAGTTTTGGGTGGGTGCCGTCGGTTCTGCGGTAGTGGTTTGCGCCTGCAACGACGCTGTCACGAGCAGGAGGACCATAGCAAGGTTCGCGGCCCGGAATGCAGTGTTGAAGAAAGACTGAGAAGTGTTGTTCGTCCGACGCATTGGCCAATTCCACTGGTAAATTTACTGAAAACGCGACGCATTCGCGTTGATCTCACTGGGTAGACGAATAACGCAGCAAGAGCCGGTGCTTTTTCTCACGATTTTTTTACATTTGTCTTTTAAGCGGCATTCACCGAAACCGCCAAGGGCGGAAACAAGCTCGGTATTGCGAATTATTCTTGTTTAGGGCAAATTGCCAAGATCGAAGGACCCGCGGGGGCACGGCCACGGTTGTCGCTGCGACAGCCTGCGCTTTCGGTAAGGCAACCATTTTTCGGAACCAGAATGACCGACTCCCTGCTTTTGCGAGAATTCGTTAAGTGCAGAAGCGACCTTGAGCGCTTTCTGTTCCAGCGCCTCGGATCCAACGGCGCCGCGGTCGACTTGGCGCAGGACGTTTATCTGAGGCTTTGCGAGAGACCCACACCCAAGGGCATTCAAAACCCCCGAGCCTACCTGTATCGCATGGCCGCCAATCTCGCCACCGATCACACACGAAGCGAACAGCGACGGGCTCGTCTGCTCAAAGCGACGGGCGATGCCGTTTGGAAAACACAAGATGACCAAACGCCCGAGCGCACCGCGCTCGCACAGGCAGAGCTCGCTTACATGGAGCGTGCGGTATCACGCCTGAGCGAGCGGCGGCGTCGGGTCTTCTACCTGAGTCGCTATGAAGGCCTGACGCAAACGGAGATCGCAAGCCGGCTGAGTGTTGGCTTAACCACCGTTCAGAAGGACCTGAAGGCTGTCATGAAGACGCTGCTTCGCGCCCGGCGCCGCTTCGCCGACGAGTTGGATTGACTATGTGCGCAGAAAAAGTGTGTGATCGATCGGTGTCATTCGTCCTATTACCGAGGAATTCAGGAATGCGCCACCGAGCCGGCGCTTAAGCACACACAGCAGCACCAGGAACCGCCAACCGCCAGGAACCGCCAACTAAGCACTGAGAAGCACCGCGAAGCACTACACAGCGCCTTGGCGCCTCTGGCCCAAACAGCCCAATCATGAACCCTAAAGCCAGCGACAACACCATGGGAAAGGACGCAGCCATCGACAGTGCCGCGCAGGAGTGGTTCGTGCTGATGCAAACGGGCGAGCCAACGGCTGAAGACCGTCAGGCGTTTACCCGATGGCGAGACACAGACCCGCGCCACCGCGCCGCCTTCGAGGAGCTTGAGGCGGTCTGGTTGGCGGCAGCGTCCTTGCGCAGCGCTTTCGATTCACCAAGCCCCCAGTCACAGCGGGGACCTGCCCTTCCAAAGCCAGACGCGCCGCCGCGACGCACTTCACATCGCTCGCTGGCCCATAACGTGTCGCGCAAAGTGCCCTGGCGTGGCCTCGCTGCGACTTTTGCCGCCATGGCCGCGTTTGCCGTGTTCGCCGGCCCGTCAGTCGCGCTGCGCATGCATGCGGACCATCTCACGCGCGCTGGAGAGCAAGCACAGATTGCGCTACCGGACGGGTCCCAGGCATGGCTGAACACGGACACGGCCGTTGCCGTTAATTTCTCAAACGACGTCCGCCGCATCACGCTTTTGAAAGGCGAGGCCCAGTTTGACGTGGCCACAGATCCGCAACGGCCCTTCACGGTCGAGGCAGACCTCGGTTCAGCAACTGCAGTGGGGACCATTTTCACCGTTCGGGAATTCGAAGGCGCATCAGAGATCACCGTCGTCGAAGGCATTGTCACGGTGGAAGCCTTTGCACCTTCCCTCGAACAGGACGGCGGTGACGCATCGACCCTCACGGAGGCAGAGAGGGTGCGCATTCATTCTGGCGGAGGGTTGTCGCCGGTTGAGACCGTCACACTCGCATCGGCGAACGCCTGGAGAGAGGGTTACATCGCCTTTCAGAATTTGCCGGTCGATGAGGCGCTTGCAGAACTCGACCGCTACCGACCGGGAAAGATCCTGTTGATGGCAGATAAAGAGCGCCTCGACGCAATCACCGCCCGCGTGGCCATCGACACGATTGATGACGGCCTGAATGCGATTGCGGCAAGCAGCGGCTTGAGTGTCATGAAAGTCACTGACTATCTCGTGATCGTGCGTTGAAGCGAGGGAATCTGCAGCGCCTGTCAGGACTCGCCGGAGGGCTCCTCCTGCCCTTCGCGACCCATGCCCAGGAAGTGGACATCAACCCTGCGCTCAATCTGATTCAGGCGGGCGGCCTAATCGTGGTGATCCTGCTGCTCATGTCCGTATTGGCGACGACGGTCATCCTGCTGAAACTCTGGCAGTTCGCCCGCGCGGGCGTCAGTGAACGAAAGATCGCTCGGAAAGGCATCGATCTGCTGAAAGCCGGGCAAAGCAAAGAAGCCTTGTTTCTGGTGCGGCAAGCGAAGGGTGCGGTGCCACAGGCACTCGCCCGGGCAATCCGCGGCACGGAGCGAGGCCTGGCGGAAAGCAAGGTCCGGGAGGAAGTGCTGCGCTACGGCGGCAACGTGCTGGAAGAGCTCAGAAGCGGTTTTCGAATCCTGGAGGTAATCGCGACCCTCGCGCCCTTGCTGGGGCTCCTGGGAACGGTGATTGGGATGATCGAGGCATTTCAGGCGCTCGAGGCTGCCGGCAATCAGGTGAACCCTGCGCTCCTCTCCGGTGGCATCTGGCAGGCGCTCCTGACCACGGCCGTGGGCTTAAGCGTGGCGATTCCAGTGGTCGCCGCGTTGAACTGGCTCGAGCGACGGGTCGAACGCCTGGCCCATGAATTCGACGATGTGGTCACGCAAGTCTTTACGGAAGACCTGTCGCAGGACAACCCGCGGGAGCAAGTGAGCGATGGCAGCGGCCACGCCAACGCGGCTCGCTAGGCCGCGACGTAGACGTTCCCTGATCGGGCTGACACCACTGATTGATGTGGTGTTCATCCTCCTGATCTTCTTCATGTTGGCCTCGAATTTTCTTCGCTGGCGGGCGATCGACCTGTCGGCGCCGGTCCGCGCGGCTGCCACCGTACCGGTCGAGCAGGATGTCCTGAAAATAGAAATCCTCATGGACGGCATGACGATTGACGGTGCGTCGATCACGATGACGCAATTCGATCAGCAGGTGTCTGATCGGCTGGCCCAGGACCGCGATCTCACGATCGTGATTCAACCCGACGTTGGCGTGCCCCTGCAACGAACCGTTTCGACCCTGGACCGGCTCCGGTCGCTGGGTGCAAGCAAGCTCAACCTGGTCCGCGATCCTCAGGCTGCGGGTTTGTAGCGATGCAGTTCGACCCACCCAAGGCAACCGCTTCCGACGAGCAGCTGCTGCCCCTCGTGGACATTATCCTGATGCTGCTGATCTTTTTCATGCTTGCAGGAACGCTCGTTGCTTCAGATCCGCTTCAGGTCAACCCACCGGACTCCGCGAGCGAAACACACGTCAACGAGCGCGAGCTCGTGGTGGTACTGGGCCAGAACGGTGAACTCGCCTTCGACGGTGAAGTGCTCGACCGGCAGACCTTCGAGCTGGTGCTCAAGGAACGCGTTGCCTCGGCACCGGAGGCACAGTTCTGGCTGAAAGCGGACGCACAGGCGGACTCGAACGATGTGATTGTCGTCATGGAGCTGCTTCGAGAAGCGGGTGTGGAGCGCCTCGAACTTCTGACCCTTCAGAAAACGGACCAGGAAAACCCCTGATGCCCCTCGGGTGGCGCGCGCGGCTCACTGCCATTGTGCTGGCCGTGGTACTCCACGTCGCACTCTCAATTTCGGTCTTTCACCCTGTGGATTGGTCTGGTGCAAAGGATGCCGGCACGGGCGGCCTTGAGATTGCCCTGGGCCCGGAGGGCGGCCTTTCCGGCGCGGCTGAACCGGAGCCCGAGGAGCTGGCACCGCAGACCGAGGAAGTGGAACTTGAGGAACTTCCCGAACCCCCACCCGTGGTCGAGACAGTCCCAGAACCCATGCCCGTAGCGCCCCCAGAGCCCAGGCCGGAGCCCGAACCCATCGACGTGGTCGATGCACAACCCGTTACCGCTCGTCCCATGCCTGTCGCCCCGGCGCCAGCGGCGCCCTCCCCGGCTGAGCCTCAGGGAAACGAAGGGTCGGGGGGGACACAAGACAGCCCCGTCGTTGGCGCAGACGTACCCTCAACCAGCGCCGGGGGAAACCCGGGCGCCGAAGCGAGCTATGCGTCAACCGTCCTGGCGTGGCTCGAGCAGCACAAGCGCTACCCAAGAGTCTCGCGGAGGCGGCGCGAGGAAGCGGTCATACTTCTGTGTATGGCCATAGACGCGACCGGCAAGGTACTGGAAGTGCGGCTCGAGGAGCCATCGCGCTTCGATCGCCTCAACAAGGCGGCGCTCGCTATGGTGGAACGCGCGAACCCCCTACCACCCATTCCCCCAGACGTCGGCCGATCCCGCCTTGAGCTTCTTGTGCCCGTCCAGTTTTTTCTGAATCAAAGGTAAGTCACCCGAAGCTGGACCTTGCAGCCCTTCGCACTGCCCTGCGCTACCCACCAACCCCCCCGCCGGACGGGTGTCCGGAGGCCAAAAAAGCACTGGTTTCGTCTGCCCCAATCGTCTACCTGATAGAGGCAATGGATCGGGGTCTGCTGTCCAGGGCGACCCTCGCTGGGGCACCGCGCCCGTGGCGGCTTGAGCGCGCTCGTGGCGCTACGGGGAGTCTTTATGAGCACATCAACCACCACGCGCAGTCCAGGCCGGTGGCATGTGGTGTCGCGTATCTTCGCGGCCGCAATTCCCGGCTATGCGCTGGCCAACGCCGCGAGCGTGCTGCTTGGGTTGCTGACGCCGTTCAGCAAGACCGACAGCGTGGTGACTGCGGCCCTGGCGAGTTTTGCCATCTACACCGGCATCATCATGTGGGTGTTTACGGTCCGGCGCCTTGCAACCGTTTGGCTCGGGCTCCTCGGCGCGCTTGTGGTCACTACCGGTAGCGCCTGGCTGCTGCTGGGCCTGGAGGGTTCGCTATGAAAGGCACCTTCCGACAGTCAATGACCTGGTTGCACACCTGGTGCAGCTTGCTGTTCTGCTGGGTCTTGTACTTTATCTTTGTGACCGGGACGCTCGGCTATTTTGATAACGAGATTGATCGTTGGATGAAGCCTGAAGTTCCTCCCGCCGTTGATGTACCGGTGCGCGATGCATACGGCGTCGCATGGACGTTCCTGGAAAAAAATGCACCTGGCGCGGTCCGTTGGTCGATCGCCCAACCTTCCCGCATGAACCACGATCAGCTTACGGTTTCCTGGCGCATGCCCGAGCCCGCTGACGCCGACGCCGTTGATCCGGAGTCGCTTCGAGGCAATCACCGTTTGCACACAGTCACCGGAGAGCCGCTGTCCTATACGGCACGCGAAACCAGCGGTGGGCAGGTGCTCTACCGCATGCACTACAACCTTCACTACATCAAGGCTGATGTGGCCTACAGGATGGTTGGTGTCATCACACTGATCCTGTTCCTCGCGATCATCACCGGCATCGTTGCCCACAAGAAGATCTTTAAAGAGTTTTTTACCTTCCGGCCGAAAAAGGGCGCGCGCTCCTGGTTGGACATGCACAATCTTTTGGGCGTTTCGTCGCTACCGTTTTTGTTGATGATCACCTACAGCGGGTTGGTCTTTGTCATCCTTATGTGGATGCCAGGCGTCCTCCTGGGCAGCTATGGCTTCGACGCTGAGAAAGCCCAAGCCGGCACGCAGGGGCTTTTGTTCGAGGCCCCGAGCATCGAGCGAAGCGGTGAGCCCGCGGCAACTGTCAACCTGGAAGTCGTGCTCAGGCAAGTGGAAGATCAATGGGGCCTGGAAAATTTGGACTCCCTGCAGATTCAGAATCCGGGCGATGCCAACAGCAGAATCATCGCGGGATCAGATCGCGCCAAGATCTACTATTTTCCTTCGAGCCTGGTTTTCGATGGCGTCACCGGTGCATTCATCGAGGAGCGTCCATTTTCAGAGCTAAAGTCCATTTCTTTTGCTGCGGCCATGATCGGTCTGCACGAAGGCCAATTTGCGGACACGATCACGCGCTGGCTCTTTTTTATCGCCGGTCTCATCGGCTCCGCGGCGATCGCCACCGGGGCGGTCTACTGGACAGCCAAACGTCGTAAGGCGGTTCCCGAGCGGGAACAAGACCGTGGTTTCCGATTCGTCGACTGTTTGAACATTGGAACGATTGCCGGGCTGCCGGTTGCCATCGCGGCCTATTTCCTGGCCAATCGATTACTGCCCGTGGAAATGGATCATCGCGCTGAGTGGGAAGTGCACGCCATGTTCATCGTCTGGGCCGCTTGCCTGTTCTATCCCCTGTTCCGAAGTCGGGTCAAGGCCTGGCGCGAACTGTTCTTCGCTGCTGCCATCGCCTGCTTGGCAATACCGATCGTGAATGCGATAACAACGGATGCCCACCTGCTGGCGAGCATTCGAATAGACGATTGGGTATTGGCCGGCTTCGATATGACCTGCCTGATCCTGGGCCTTGGCTTTGCCGTTCTGGCCAGCCGGATAGGCGTCAAAGCAGAGGCGGAAGACCTCGGCACCCCCAAGCAAGCGAGCGCTTCAGTGAGCCGCCCATGACCGCGATCATCAGCTTTGCCCTATGCCTTGCCGGCGCCGTCATTCTTTGTGTCGCGATGCCGCGCCACTGGAAAGCGCTAAGGCCGCAGCAGCCCCATCAGGCAGCAACTGCAAGGACACTGCGGATCCTTG
>JBCDHO010000126.1:0-7197 GCA_038749855.1 Pseudomonadota bacterium | reverse complement strand
TTGTCGAGCTCCTGTTGCAGGAAGGAGGCGCTGAGGGTTTTTCGCTCCAGCTCTGCCTGCTTCTCATCGATCAACGATGCCAGCCCTTCGAGGTTCTGACTGCTGGAGGCCTGTTCACTGCGGGCTAGTTGCAGCTGTTGCTCCAGGTCACCCAGTCGGGTGTTGCCCTGCTCGACGCTCTGCTGGGTGATGCGCAGGTCCTGGTTGAGCCGCGACACTTCGTTCTGAAGCTCAGCGACGCGTTGCCGCTCGGCATTGAGCTGTGCGGTGGCCTCCTCGGAGCGTGAACTGGCATCCGCCATGCTCTGCTGCTCCAGGTCAACGAGCGCACTGCGGCTGCTGGCCAGCCGGTTTTCGTTGTCCGCAAGCTGCTGTTCGAGGGAAACGATCGATTGCGACCGGCTGCTCAACTCCTGGCGCTGGCGCTCGATGATGCCGTTGAGCTCCTCGATGCTGGCCTGCTGCTCGGCTTCATTGTTGGTCAGCTGGGCCGTGTATTGGCGCCGCAACGCTTCCAGCTGCGTGTTTGCATCCTCAAGATCCGCGTTACGGGCGTCCAGGCGGCCATTCAGCTGCGTCACCTGGAACTCCAGGTCGGCGAGTTTCTGCCGTTCGACACTGAGCAGGGCATTACGTGCATCACCCTCTTCCTGGAGCGCACTGACCTGGGAGGCCAGGGCGATTTGCTGCTGCGCCTGCTCGGCGCGAAGCTGTTCGACTTCCTGGCGGCTGGACGCCAGCTGCGCCTCCTTCTGGGAGATTTCCTGCTGCAGGCGTTCGACTTCGGCCGGCGAATCGCCCAGCTGCGACGCCTGTGCTGAACGGTAACGGAGCTCATTGAGTTCGAGTTCCACATCGTCCAGGGCAAGCTGGCTGCTGGTCAGCCGCTGCTGGGACGCACTCAGGTCGCCACGCAGCTGATTGACTTCCGCATTGCTTGCGGCCAGCTCCTGGCGCAGGTCCTGGACTTCCGTTTCGAGCTCAACCACCTCCGAGCTGTAGACCAGGTCGTCTTCTGCAAGACCCGTCGCCCGGCGATACCAATTCAGGGCCATTGCCTCGTCTTGCGGCACACCGCGGCCGCTCTCATACATGGCGCCGAGGTTCATTTGCGCACGCGAGTAGCCCTGTTCGGCCGCCTTGGTGTACCACGCAACGGCCGTTTCGTAGTCCGGCGTGGTCCCGAGCCCCTTTTCGAACATCTCGCCCACATAGGTCTGCGCTTTCGGATCACCGGCTTTGGCCTCCGGCAACCAGACCTGTAGCGAGGTGGAATAGGAAGCGCGATCGTAGGCGACGTACTCGCCACCCCGGATCTCGCAGTCCCCCGCTGTGGTCTTGATCGGTCGGCGCGCGCTCATGTAACGGGCACCCGCACCGAGTCGACGCACTTTGCCGGGCAACATGCAGTCGATGATCATCAGCTTGTCGACATCGCCGGCGCCCTGCTGCGGGTCACCCGCGGGCTGCGCCTGCAGTCCTGCTGAGCATGTAAGGAGAAATACGGAAAGACCAGTTACTGTTTGGCGAACCATGGCCGTGCTACCTCGCTAATTTTTTCTGCGCACCCTCGTGAAGGCGCGCACCCCTGCTTTGAACATAGCACACGCCGGCCGCCGCACCGATGGTCGATGAGACGGAAGGATTAGTGCCATTCCCTTCTGCTACACGGTAGCGGAGCAGGATGCCGTTGACTGTGAGCCAGCACACAGTGAGCGGAACCAGTCCGGGAGTGGGATTCTGTATACTTGAGCCGCGGTTCAACGACACAACCCCGGGCCGAATGTCCATCGACATTGAAATTCCAGGATATGAGCTGATTAGCGAGCTGGGCACGGGCGGCCAGGCGGCCGTTTACCTGGGCGTACAGACCTCGCTGGACCGGAAGGTTGCGGTCAAGGTGCTCCACCGTTGGCTGTCCCGTGAGAGCGAGGAATTCAAGGAGCGATTTCTCCACGAGGGACGCGTCCTCGCCCGGCTCAAACATCCGAACATCGTCTCGATCTACGACATTGGTGAGCACGACAAGGTGCTCTATATGGCAATGGAGTATGTGCCCGGCGGAACGCTGACCGAGCGTTTGAAGCTTGGCAACCTGCGCCTGGACGAAATCGTCGAGATCACCGGACAGATTGGTCTCGCGCTCCATACGACCCACCTCAAGCGCATTGTTCATCGGGATCTCAAGCCGTCCAACGTCCTCATGCGCGAGGGTGTCGTCCCGGTTCTGACCGATTTTGGCATCGCCAGAGATGCAGAGAACGATTCCGGACTGACGCAAACCGGGTTCCGAATCGGCACAACCCAGTACATGAGCCCGGAACAGATCCGGGGGCTCAGGGCGGACCACCGCTCGGACATCTACACGTTGGGTCTCCTGCTCTACCGCCTGTTGACCGGACGCCTTCCCTTCCAGACCACCAACGACTTCGACCTCGCTCGCATGCAGGTTGAAGAACCACCACCACCGCTGCCCGAAGAACTGATCGAATTTCAGCCGATCATCGATATCGCCCTGGCTAAAAAAGCTGAACAGCGCTACCAGTCTGCGCTGGATTTTTGCAAGGAACTCCAGGCTCTCGATGTATCCAGCGAGGCGTACCGATCCCAATTCACCCAGGCCACACGGGTTCATGGTTCGCTGGAAGTGCCTGTTCCCAGCGTCGCAGACCAGCTCGAGCAGCTCTCGCGAGAGCGCTCAGTAAGCGAATCCGCTTCCGGAGCAGCCTCAATTGGTGGCCCGGACAGCGTCAGCAGTTCAGTCTCGCAAGCTGGTGCGCCGTCATCCACGCAGCAAACCCTGTCCACGGCGGAAACGACGAGTGGAAAACTGCGCCGCCCCGTGTTCACCGGTGTCGTTGCGTTACTCGCGCTCGTGGCGGTGGCCCTTGCGGCCTGGAATTTCTTTCCCCAACCCGGCACCTCCGGGCTTTCCGAAGAGGATCGTTTACGCGTAGAAACCTACCTGCGACGCGCCGAGGGGCGCTACAACAACCAGCAAATTGACAGCCCACCCGGTCAGAATGCCGTTCACAACCTCAACCTGATCTTTGAGCTGGCACCGGATTATGCGCCAGCCCGAGACCTGGCGCGGCGGATTGCCGTGGACTACGCCGTCGATGCGGGTGACCGACTTCGTGAAGATGATCTGGAAGCGGCGCAGCAGGATGTCGATAAGGGACTCGCCCTGGTGCCGGACGATCAGCGCCTGAACGAACTGGCCCAGGAAATCACCCGGCTGACGGAAGAACGCGAGCGCCTCGCCCAAATTGCCGCGCAGCTCCAGGCCGGCCAGGCAGCCCTCGCCGATGGACGACTCGTCGCGCCCGCCGGCAACAATGCCTATGAGCAGTTCCAGGACGTGCTTGCCCTGGACGATGGCAACCAGTCCGCCATTCAGGGGCTGGCTGCCATCGAACAGCAACTGGTATCAGCCATCAGCGATCTCCTGGACGAAGGCCGTCTCTTTGATGCCTCCACCCGCATGCCCGAGCTCAAGAGCCGCTTTCCCGATTCTGCGCTGGTTAACGCACTCGCTGGAGAAATCGAGAACGCGGTAAGGCTCGCAGCGGAAGACGAGCGCGTACGAAGCCTGCTGGAGCAGGCCGCGGGGCAGATGACCGCCGGTCGCCTGGTCGAGCCAGCGATCGATAACGCACTCAGCACCTACACCGAGGTACTGACGCTAAGACCAGAAAATGTGGCAGCGCTGGACGGCTTGAATGCGATCGCCGATGCCTTTGTTGTTTCTGCGCAGACTCAGCTGGATCAGAACGACTTCCGGGCGGCCGTTGCCCTGGCGGATAACGGACTGCTGGCGGCGCCGGACGACCAACGCCTGAGCGACATCCGCAGCCAGGCCCTGGGGCAGCTAAGCGAGCGCGAGCAACAAATCGAAAACCTGCTGCAGGAGGCCCAGCGGCTCGTTCAGAACGGCGCCTTCTTACCCCCGGGACAGAATGCCCTGGACACTTATGCTCAGGTCGAGGCACTCGATCCTGGCAATGAGAAAGCCGCCCGAGGGCTGACCGTCTTACCCGATCGCATCGCCGATGAGCTGGACCGTGCCACGCAGGCCGACCTCCTCGATGACGCCCGCTCCCTCGCCGTCCGCGCTGCCGAGCGCTTTCCCAACGACACTCGCTTCGCGAGCGCCCAGGAGGAAGTGGATGCGCTGTTTGCACAACGCGCGCGGCAGGAGCGGCTCGACGCCCGACTGGTTCGAATCGAAACGCTCCTGGGACAACCAGTCACGCTTGAACTCATCGATGAAGCTGCCGCTGAACTGCAAGGTCTGCGCAGCGAGTTTCCCGGTGAACTGAACCTCTTCAATGACAACCTCACGCGACTCACCGCGCGGATCGATGACAGCGCCAGTATGGTCAGTGCCGGTGGTAACGAGGCCATCGGCATCAGCCTGCTCGATCGGGGCCTTGAGCAGTTTGGAAGCAGCGAAACGCTTCGCTCGGCCCGGAGCGCCCTGGTGGCACAGCGCGACCAGCGCATCGCCGCGGAGGAAGCGGCCATTGCCGCCATGACCGGACTCCTGGCCATCGATGCGGTGCCCTGGGGCGAGGTGACGAGCATTGTCAATGCCCAGGGTGAGGCTCAGGAACTACCAACCAACGCCTCAACCCCTCTGCTTGTGCCGCTCCTCGAGGGGGAATACACGGTCTCGATTCGCCACCAGGACGACGTGGCGCCCGAGGAACTCGTGGTGCAGGTCACGGCGCAGGGTGTTGAACAGGCTCAGGCCCGCTTTGAGGCCATCACCGCGGACCAGTCCTTCGAGCGGTCGGGCTGGTGATGGGCAAGTTCTGGCGTGTTATCGGCTTGTTTCTCCTACTGCTCGCCGGAACGCCTGCAGCGGCGGACTACAAAAACGACTATGTAAAAGCGCAGCGGGCCGTCGAAGATGGCGAACCCGCCGAGGCGATCGCCTTACTCCGTGAGGCCATCTCGGAAAATCCCACTGCTGATGAGCGGGTTCGCTGGTACGGTCAGCGGATTATTTCCTACGTACCCTACTTTTATCTCGGCAAAGCACTCGCAGCCATGGGTGACTGTGATGCGGCCCTGGACGCGTTCCAGCAGTCCCTGGATGGCGGGGTCATCCAGGAACTCGACGAGTTTTCGGAACTGAACTCTTCCGTTGCGCAGTGCCGGGCGCAAACCATCGATGTTTCTGGCCTGGTCGCAAACGCCACTGAGGCACTTGACGACCTGCTGTCCACGAACGAGCGCTATGGCGCTCTGGAAAACGACCCGTTCCTTGCCACGGAATGGTCCGATTCTTGGGCAGAGGGTCTGCAGCAGTCCGCTGCCAGCTACGCTTCGCTGCGAAATCGTCTCAGGACTGCCGAAGACGAGCGCGACGCGAGCGCGATCGAGTTGGTTATTGCGGCCGCGGAGGAAGCAACGCAAAAGATGACCGGAAACCGTGATCTTGCACTCGCGCGAAGCCAGACCCTGGCAGCCGAGGCGGCCCGTCGCGTTGAGCGACGTCGGGAAGCGGCCTCCCAGCAGCTCCGCGAGGCACTCGCCGCCGCGCGATCCGCCGTGCCCGCGACGGCCCCTGATGCCTCCTTAGAACAGCTGCTGAGCTCACTGACGACGGACATCGCCCGAGCGGAGCAGGCGCTGGCGAATGCTGACGAAGTGCAAATGCAGACCGGTACTCAGGCTCTTGCCAGCCGCACTCGGCAGTATCAAGAGGCCGAACAGCGTTGGCGCGTCGCCCAGCAGGACATCGCGCAGCGGACGCCACCGGACGCCCTGAAGCGCGTCGCGGAAACCTACTTCAGCGGAGACTATGCGATGGTTGTCGAGCTAAAAGGATCAACATCTCTCGAAGACCGCCGGGCACGTCTTCAGCTCCATCTGTTTGGCGCCGCAGCTCATTACAAACTCTATATGCTGTCCGGTGAACGAAGAACAGAACATCTTCGACAAGCGCAGGAGAGCATTCGCACGATTAAATCACTCGACGCCGGTTTTGCGCCGTACATCTCCGCATTCTCGCCACGCTTCCTCGAATTTTTCCGGACAACTTCCTGAGAGATGGCTCGACTGTGATCCAGTTCACAGCGTTTCTTCAGCATGACGTGCAAGGTTTCGCTGGGAAGTGGCGCTTTGAGCAACGCCATTTCAACGCGGAAGGACCAACTGACCTGGAGCGCTAAATGTCGAATCGACTGCAAAACCCCGCTGTGTGTATCACCCTCATGCTCGCCTCGAGCATGCCCCTGACAAGTACAGCGTTTTCGCCCTGCGCGGATGCCTATGCACAGGCCGTCACCGAGTTTCGAGCGGCCAATTACGCCCTGGCAGAACACTACCTGACAGAAGCTATCGCTATGGATGACCAGGCGGATTCAGCAGGAGAAACGCCTTATCTGCCCTATGCGTTTCTGGCTGCGGCACGCTATGAGCGTGGTGACCTGGCCGGCAGCAAAAGCGCCCTGCAAGAGGCAGAACGCCAGGGAATTGCTCAAACAACGGAGAGTGGTCGGGCTCTGCTGAGCGCCTATGGCCCAAGAATTACCACTGCATCATCACCGACCGAGGCTTTGAGCTCACCCATCGTCCTGGGCTACGGAGAGCACATTGCCCTGAGTGAACTCGAATCGGAGCTGCTTCGCTCACGTGTTTTGAAACGTTGCGCATTGAGCGAAACGCTGTCTGACAACCTACTGCCCTGGTATTTTCACTATCTTCTCGGCCTCGAATATCGCGATGCAGGCGATCAGGAGCGTGCCCTGGAGGCCTTTCAACTCAGCGCGAGTCTGGAAGCCTCATCGGGCCGCAAGAAACGTCTTTACGGCATGTGGTTCGTGGACTATCTGCCCTACTTTGAGATTGCCGCGGCCAATGCAAACCTGGGACGCTGGGACGAGGCTGAGCGGGCCTTGAAAACTTCGCGCAAGGAAGGTGAACTCAAGCCCGGCACAGCGGAGTGGGAGCAATTTCTGGAGATTCGGAGCGCTATAGAGGCAAACCGGCGCGGAGCCTGACCCGGACGTGCGACACCCCGCCGAGGCGGGGCGCCGCTTCCTGCCGAGTTATGCGTGCGCGTCAGAAGCGCAGGATCGCAGAAATCGAATAAATGTCCTGGAATTCCGAAAAGTCACCCGCCGCATCAATCTGAAAGGAATCCCCAAACGCCATGCCGATGCCCAGCGAATAGTGGGTTTCATC
>JBCDHO010000125.1:0-7207 GCA_038749855.1 Pseudomonadota bacterium | reverse complement strand
GCTCGAAGACCCCATCGTCCACGAGGAGCCCATGCGGGACCTGCTCCTGGCCGTGGATCTTTCCGGTTCCATGGATGCGGAGGACTTCACCGATGCGCAGGGCAAGCAGGTGGACCGCCTGACCGCGGTGAAGCAGGTGCTCGAAGACTTCCTGGCGAAACGTGAGGGGGACCGCGTCGGTCTGGTGTTCTTCGGCTCCGCGGCTTTTGTGCAGGCGCCGTTCACCTCGGACCTCGATGTCGTCGGCGAGCTGCTCGATGAAGCCCGGGTGCGCATGCTGGGTCCACGGACCATGCTCGGCGATGCGCTTGGGCTTGGGATTAACCTGTTTGAACGCAGCGAGGTCGAGGAGCGGGTCATGATCCTGCTCACGGACGGCAATGATACGGGCAGCCTCGTGCCACCCGAGCGTGCGGCGGGCATTGCCGCCGACCTGGGCGTCACGATCCACACGGTGGCCATCGGAGATCCGGAAGCCGTGGGTGAGCAGGCGCTGGACGAGGCCACGCTCCGCACCGTGGCCGAGCGGACCGGCGGTGGTTTTTACCGGGCCGACGACCGCGCCGCCATGGCGGACATCTACGCGGAGTTGGATCAGCTCAATCCGCGCCAGGTGGAAACCATCAGCTATCGCCCGCGCCGCGATCTCTTCGCCTGGCCCCTGGCGCTGGCGATGGTGCTGGTCCTGTTGCGGCTGGGCGCGGTCATTCTGCGCGCGCGCCGCACTCCCTTGGCCGGTGTGACCGCGTGAGCACGCTGCTGGACTTTCACTTTCTTCGCCCGGGCTGGTTGCTCGCCCTGCTTCCCGCGGCTTGGACCGTGTTTCATCTGCTGCGCCAGGGCGACCCCGCCAATGCCTGGAAGGGCGTAATCGCCCCCCATCTGCTCGCTGCCCTGGCCCTGGAGGGCTCAGAACCGCGCAGCCGGCTCCGGCCGGTCATGCTGCTGGGTGCCGCCCTGGCCCTTGGCATCCTGGCCCTCGCCGGACCGGCCTGGGAGCGCCAGCCCGCGCCCTTTGCAGAAGACCAGGCGGCGGTCTTTGTCGTCGTGAAAGTGACACCGTCCATGCTGGCGGAGGACGTACCACCAAACCGCCTGGAACGGGCCAACCAGAAACTGACGGATTTTCTCGAGCTTCGCCCGGGCCAGCGCACCGGGCTCGTGGCCTACGCAGGGACGGCTCACCTGGCCATGCCGCTCACTTCGGACAGCGCCATCATCGAAACCTTTGCGGAGGCGCTGGCGCCCGAGGCCATGCCCGTAGCGGGTGACGATCCGGCAGCGGCGATCGGCCTGGCCAACCAGCGCCTCGACCGGGCCAGCGTACCCGGCTCCATCGTCCTGATCACCGATGACATTCCTGAGGCAGCCATCGAGGACCTGGAGCGACAACGATCGTCCGGTGGGGCGCCGGTACACATCCTCGCCGTTGCCGGCGGGCCGGATGTGGTGCCGCCCGTGGGTAGCCCACCCGCCCTGCCCCTGAACGAGACGCGTCTCCGCGCGGCGGCACGCGCCGGCGGAGGCACTCTGACCCTGCTGACACCGGACCCGTCGGACGTCGAAGCGCTTGCGTCGAACGTCGAGCGGGGAATCCGCAGCGTGACCGACGGCGAACGCGACCAGTGGCGGGACATGGGTTACTGGCTGCTTCCCCTGCTCGCCCTCTTGCTGCTGCCGTTTTTCCGGCCAGGCGGCGCCACGGGGCTCGCACCATGAAGCCCTGGCACCAGCTGCTGATGCTCCTGGCAAGCCTCGCGGCGGCCTCGAACGCCCTGGCATCACCACTCGATTGGTGGCTGACGCCAGATCAGCAGGCCCAGCGCCTCTATGACCAGGGCGACTACGCCGAAGCAGCGAAGCATTTCACAACGCCGGAGCGCATTGGCGCTGCCCTGTTCGCAGCGAAAGACTTTGAAGGCGCTGCCGCCGTTTACGGTCGGCAGGCCGGGCCCGAGGGCCCATACAACCGCGGAATATCGCTCGTTTTCCTGGGCCGCTATGAAGAAGCCATCGCCGCCTTCGAGGCCGCGCTGGCGCAGCGGCCGAACTGGCGTGAGGCGGAGGAAAACCTCGCCATCGCACAGGCGCGCCTCGCGGCGCTGGCACCACCGGAGGACGATGCGGGCGGCACCGGCGGCATGCTGGGGGCAGACGAGATCGTCATGGACAATAGCGGCCGCGCCGCCAACAGCGACCAGGAACAGGTGATCCAGGCCGGAGACGCAGTCCAGGACGAGGCCTCCCTGCGCGCGCTGTGGCTCCGCCGCGTAGACACGCGCCCGAGTGATTTCCTGGCCGCCAAGTTCAATGCGCAGCTGGCCCGGGATGAAGCGGATTTGGACGACACCAGTGCGGGCAGCCAGGACGCCGGCCCACCAGCCTCGGCGGGCGGAGACAGCGCACCGTGAGCATGCCGGTGAACCGCAGGCTGCTGCTGCCATGCTGGCTCGGCGCGCTGGGCGGGGGCGCCCTGCCCAGGATCGGCCTGTTGCTTTATGCGCTGACCGTCTTCGCGCCCCTTTCCGCCCTTGCCCAGGAGTCGGTGGCAGAGGCCAGCCTCTCCCCGGCCTTTGAATCGCCGCCCTGGACCGGCCAGGCCGTGACGCTGAACCTGGACCTCAAGACCTCGTCGCTGAGTTTCAGCGAGGTGTTTTTCAACCTCCCCGAGGTGACCGGCGCCCTCGTACTGCGAACGGACACGACCACCGTCAAGCTGTCCGAGCGACGCGGCGCCGACACCTGGCAAGTGCTTCGCTACCCGATCACGCTGTTTCCGCAGCGTTCCGGTGAACTGACCGTGCCGGCCTTCGAGGTCCGGTTCAAAACCCAAAACGGTTTTGGCACTGAAGCCATGGACCATCGCTTCGAAACTTCGCCGATCACGCTGACCGTGCGACAGCCCCCGGAGCTCCCACCCGATACGGTCGTAGTGACCACACCCCGGCACGCGCTGAAAGCGAACTGGACGCTCCCCGATGGAGACCTGACCGCCGGCGATGCGGTGACGCTGACCATCGAACGCCAGGCCGCTGGCCTGTCGGCGATGCTCCTGCCGCCTGTTCCCGTGGCCGAGCTCGAGGGGCTGGCCGCCTATCCGTCCGATCCCGTCATCGAGGACCGCACCAACCGCGGTGCGTTGACGGGCGTTCGCACGGACCGTGTGACCTGGATGATTGAGCAGCCCGGCGACTACGCCTTACCGGCCATTGCGTTCCGCAGCTGGGACCCGGTGCGCGAGGCACTGAATACGCAAACCGCCGAGGGGGTTCGCTTCAGCGCCTTGCCAGCGCCGGGCGCCCCCAAAACTGCAGACGCGACGCGGGACGATTCAGTGCCCGGACTGGCCGCCGGTACGCTCCGTGTCTGGCTGGCTGCCCTGCTGGCAACCGCCCTGCTCGCCGCACTCCTCTGGCGCTTCCGTGACCCGCTTTGGCAACGCCTGGCCGGCCTACGGACTCGCATCCTTCCACCGGCTCGGGCATTATTAAAAGCTCTGAACCCAGGCGCCCCGCCCTGATGCTTCGACCCGTTTTCCTGCTGCCAGCGACGCTGGCGCTGCTCTGTCTGACCGTGGCCACGACTGTCTGGTCAAGCAATGACCCGGCCTACGTGGGCACAGCAACCTGCGCTGGCTGCCACGCGGACGAACACGCCGCCTGGCAGGGCTCGCACCACGACATGTCCATGCGCCACGCAACGGCGGAGTCAGTCATCGGCGACTTCAACAACGCCGAAATCACCGTGCACGGCGTCACCTCACGTTTCTACCAGCGCGACGGCAAGTACTTCGTCACCACGGACGGCCCCGACGGGCGCCTGCAGGAATTCGAGATTGGCTACACCTTTGGGATCGAGCCGCTCCAGCAATACCTGATCGCTTTCCCGGATGGTCGCCTGCAAGCCCTTGGACTGTCCTGGGATGCTCGTCCTGAGGCTGAAGGGGGGCAACGCTGGTATCACCTTTATCCGGACGAGCCTCTGAAGGCTGGCGACCTGCTGCACTGGACCGGACCGCAGCAGAACTGGAACTACATGTGTGCGGACTGCCACTCGACGAACCTCGTGAAGGGCTACGACGCGCAGGCCGACCGCTTTGACACCACCTGGGCAGAGGTCAACGTCGGCTGCGAGGCGTGCCACGGACCCGGCCAAAAGCACGTGGCCTGGGCGGGCAGTGACGACGCACAGCAGGCAACCCTGCCGGATAAGGGGCTGGCCCTCCTGTTCCACGACCGCAAAGGGGTGGCCTGGCCCATCAATCCGGACACGGGGCTTGCCAGCCGACTCGGCGGTGAGATCACGCGGACCGAAATCGAAAGCTGCGCCGCCTGCCATTCCCGGCGCGGCCTGCTCGCGGAGGGGCGGGAACGTGACCCGACGTTCCTGGACCACCACATGCCCGCATTCCTGACCGACGGCCTGTACTTTCCGGACGGACAGATTCACGACGAGGTGTTCGTCTGGGGCTCCTACACGCAAAGCAAGATGCACGAGGTCGGGGTCACCTGCAGCGACTGCCACGATCCACACAGCCAGAAACTGAAGGCCAGCGGAGACAACGTCTGCGCCCAGT
This sequence comes from Pseudomonadota bacterium, assembly GCA_038749855.1. Taxonomy (GTDB): domain Bacteria; phylum Pseudomonadota; class Gammaproteobacteria; order Xanthomonadales; family SZUA-36; genus Marinihelvus. The sequence goes on along the minus strand of JBCDHO010000125.1, from coordinate 2,631 downwards.
GCCACCTGCCCACGAAGTTTGCCGTGACCGAACACCACGGCCACCCGGCGGATTCGCCCGGGGCCGATTGCCTCGGCTGCCACATGCCCGAGCGGACCTACATGGGCGTTGACGACCGCCGCGACCACTCCATGCGCATCCCACGCCCGGACTGGAGCCTCGAATACGGCACGCCCAATGCCTGCACCCAGTGCCACGAAGACAAGGACGACGCCTGGGCCGCCCAGGCGTTTTCAACGATGTTTCCGGACGTCGGCGCACCGTTCCAGCACTGGGTGACCGCGTTCCACCAGGCCCGGGAAGGGCTTCCCCAGGCCGAGGTGTCCCTGCTGTCGGTCTACGGCAAGGAGGGCACGCCGGACCTCGCCCGCGCAACGGCCATCCTGGAGCTCAGGGCCTACCTCAGCCCCTTGTCCGGCCAGGTCGTCGAGCAGGCCCTGCGGGACGAAAGCCCCCTGGTGCGCATCGCCGCCCTTCGCGTTATCGAATCCATACCGCCGGCCAGCCGCTTTCCCCTCGCGGGCCACCTGCTGAACGATCCGGTACTGGCCGTGCGCAGCGAAGCGGCGCGCATGCTCGCCGGCTCACCCCGACACCAGCTGGACGTGGCGGCCCGCGGTGCCCTAGAGCGCGCCATCCGTGACTATTTCAACGTTCAGCAGCTCAATGCAGACCGGCCCGAATCCGGCTTCAACCTGGGCAACCTCTCCCTCGACGCCGGCAACGCGACGCAGGCGGAACGCTACTACCGCCAGTCCATCGCTCGGGATGACACTTTCACGCCCAGCTGGCTGAACCTGTCGGAGCTGTACCGGGGCGAAGGCATGGTTCGTGAATCCAAGGGGCTGCTCGAGGAGGGCCTCGGCAAGAACCCTGAAGCCGCAGACCTGCATCACGCCCTCGGCCTGGCCTACGTCCGGGAAGGCAGTAACGACCAGGCTCTGGCCTCGCTCAAATCCGCCTCCGACCTCGCTCCGGACGCGGTGCGCTACGGCTATGTCTACGGCGTGGCCCTGAACTCCACGGGCCAGCCGGAAGCTGCCGTCACCACCCTCGAATCGGTCCACCAGCGTCACCCGAACAGCCGGGACGTGCTGTTCGCCCTGGCAACCATCGAGCGCGACCGTGGAAACCGCGACGCGGCCATCGGCTGGGCGCGTGGCTTGCTGAGTCTCAACCCGGCGGATCAGCAGGCAGATCAGCTCCTGCGGCAGCTGGAAGGCGGGTCCTGAACGATCCATGTCCTGGGGCCGGTTTCGGGGCGACTGCCCTTGGCATCCGGCCGGTTCTTCGGCCTTCGGCTTCCCTCGTTTCTCCTCCGCTTGGTGGGACCGGCTCGCACGGTGACCATTGCGATTGGCGACACATCCGGTTGCTCGCCTCAAGCCTGCGGCTTGTCCCAGTCGCTTCGGGTCACTCGGCGAAGCACCTGATTGGCCGGATGCCAAGGGCAGTCGCCCCGAAACCTACCGCGGAGTGCACCGGCGAAAAGTGACCCGCCCCACGGCTCAAGCGGCCAGAACCTGCTCACCGAATTCCGAGCAGCAACTCCAAACCATGACGCCACCGCAAAACGTCAGCGCGCCCGGCAACCACCAGCAAGCCGCACCAAGCTGAACACGCCACGGAACCACCCGCCCAGAGTCTCAATGCAGGGGTCCACGGTCTGCCCGTGGTCCGGGATCAATCAGGGGTGTTGCCGAGTGAACCGAAGCGACTGGGACAGGCCGCCCCGCGGCCTGAAGCGAGCGTCGTGATAGTCCCCGAGCCAAGGAATGCAACCGCCGCGAGCTGGTCCCATAAAGCGGAGGAGAAGGAGGGAAGCCGAAGGCCAACACCCCGATCCCGGACCACGGGCAGACCGTGGATCCCGGGCCACGGGCAGACCGTGAATCCCGGACCACGGGCAGACCGTGGGCCCCGGCCGGGACTTGAGGGCCGGGGCGTGTTCGCGAGGTCAGGTCAGTAGGAGGAAGATGCAGGCGCGCCGCTGCCGGCCCGGAAGGGGTAGGCTGCGAACATTTCGGCCACGCCGGATTCGATGGCCGCGCGAACTTCCTCGTTGCTGCGCTCTTCGTCCACCCGGCCGACGGCAATGCCTTCCCAGACCATGCGCTTGGCCTTCGTATCGACCATGTCCACGTTGACCGTGCCTTCCGTGTACTGGCTCACGTGCGTGGAGCTGCCATAGCCGTAACCGCCCCAGGGGTCATAGAAACCGCGCCGGTAGCCGTAATAGCCACCGTAGTACGGATCGTTATAGGTGGTGACCTTGGTCTTGTCCTCGAGAATGGCAGACACATTCAACATCAGGTCCGGGTTGTCGGACAGCGTGTAGCCCTTGAGTTCCATTTGCCGCGTCAGGGACTCGCGGAACATCTGGCCGAGAATGCTGGAGTAGTTCGGGTTCTCGATGCCCAGCGGGTTATAGAAGTTGAAGGTCTTGTACTGAGAAAAGTCGACGGAGGGGTCGTAATCCGCCTTGATACTCGGGCCGCTGGAGCAAGCTGCCAGAAACAGAACCGAAATGCCGAGTGTGAGTATGGCGATGAGCCGCTGCATGGTTGTCCTCTGAAGGTCATGGGTGCGTGCGAACACTATACGAAAAAGGACAGCTCGGTGAAAAGTCGC
>JBCDHO010000124.1:0-7214 GCA_038749855.1 Pseudomonadota bacterium | reverse complement strand
ACCAATTGGCGCGAGCGCCATACCGTCAGCGTGTCGTTCAGGGGGTCCAGGCGCGCCGCGATGCGCAGTTCATCGAGCGCTTCGTCATAGCGACCAAGCCGTGACAGCGTATGGCCAAGGTAGCCGTGGGTATCAGCCATACCAGGCGCGAGCTCCGCGGCCCGACGGTAGACCGGCAAGGCGGCCTCCGGACCCTCCTCGATCGTCACGAGCAGTGCCCGCATGCGCAGCGCATCCGGATCGCGCGGGTCCAGCTCATAGGCACGGCGGATGAGCGCCAGGAAGCGCTCAAAGCCGGGGTCCTGCGCCCGGGCCTGCTGGGCACGGCCTTCGAGCCCCGCAATCTGCGCCATGCTGCTTGCCAGCAGCGCGTGGGCGGCCGCGTGCATCGGCGCCAGCTCAATCACCCGCTCGAAATGACCCTGCGCCTCCCGCAGCGATGCGAGCGTCCGCCCGTCCAGCCCGTGGCGACCGAGCGCCATGCGTTCGAACACCTCCAGGTTGAGGGGTGAACGGGGTGCGGTGGGCAACATCGTTAGCGAGAGCGCCTGGGCAACGGCGCCGGCCACGTCCTCCTGGATCAACAGGATGTCACCGGCCGCGCGATCATAGGTCCTGGACCAGAGGTGGGCCTGGGAATTCGCATCAATCAACTGCGCCGTGACGCGAACCGTCGCATCCGAGCGCTGAATGCTGCCTTCGAGCACAACATCCGCGTCCAGACGGCGTGCGATCTCTTCCACCGTGAGCGCCTGACCCTGCAGCGCGTAGGTCGAGGTCCTGGCGATCACCTCAAGCCCCGGGAGCTGGGCCAGGTCATGCAGCAGCTGGTCCGTCAGACCATTTGCGAGGCCAAGCTGATCGCCCTGCGGGCTGAAGTCCTCGAAAGGCAGCACCGCGACGCGCGGGGGTGATGAACCATCGGCCGGGCGCCCTTGCCCGTCCTCGCCCGGGCGCAGAAAAGAAAGCGCGAGCACCAGCAGCACAAGCAAGGCGAGCGCGCCACCGAGCCGCCAGGGTCGCCCTCGCGTGGTGGCGTCCGGTGCGACCGCCGCTGACGGGTCATCGCTCCGTTCCGATTCCGGCCTGTCATCACGCGGTACGGGTTCCGGCCCCAGGTACAGGTAGCCTCTTCGTGGCTGCGTCTTCACCAGGCGATGCGGCCGCTCACTGTCCCCCAGCGCTTTGCGAAGCCCGGAAATGGCGACGTTCAGGGAGTCATCGGATGCCGCTTCGAGGTGCCCCCAGACCGCCTCCAGGATCTCGTCGCGAGACTGGACCACGCCCCGGTGGTCGACGAGGTGCTGCAGCAGCAGCAAAAGGCGTGAGGACAGCTGCTCATCGACGCCGGGACCAGAAACGTGGCCGGTTTCCAGGTCAACTTCCCGGTCACTCAGTCGTAGCGTCTGCACGTTATGTCGTTGCTGCGGCACAGGGCGCTATCTGAGCGGCTTCGGATGAGGATTGACCAGCCCCGCATTCAGACGTCGCCAGGCGTCGCTGATTGGCTTGGGCTCGCCCTCCACATCCCGCATGCCGATGGGCTGGGTAAAGCCTGACAGGCTGACGGTCCTGAGCGCCAGCTCAGCGGTCGCTTCAAGCGTGAGCATCAAACCGTCGGTGTCAGCCTTGAAGTCGCTGCAGGCTTTACCTGTGCCGGAGACGTCCAGTTCCAGGGGCAAGTCCGGTGATTCTCCGGTCACGCGCAGGTCTGGCACCCGATCCCCGTCCGCGTCCCCGGTCACACACAAGGTGAGCGTGGCCTGCGGCTCGGCAAGGTGAAACTCGTGAGGACGGAAGGTGCGCGTCAGCCGGTCCCCGGGTGACAGGCGATGGGCGCCGTCCTCATCCGCCACTGCCTGCTGCTCCTGCCAGTTGCCGGCCGGCTGGGAAAAGTCGGGGCTCGGAATGGCATTGTGGCGATAGTCGCGCCAGGCCCAGAGAGCGTAGCCATGGGCCTGACGGCGCAAGACCGGCTCCGCCAGGGCCAGGAATTCGGCGACCTCATCGCGCCGCAACCGCCCGTTCTGTTCAAATCCCGGCGTGTAGTCCTCGACCAGAAACTGCCCGATAAACAGGGGCCGGTCGCCGGTCTGGGACCGGATGTTCTCCAGGATCATCTTTAGGCGTTCGGCCGCCGTCTCAGGCGCTACGGTCTCGCCACGATTCTCGCCGTACATGGAGGGTGCCCAGTACAGGGTGATCCAATCCGCCCCGGGCAGTTGCCAGCTCTCGTGGTGGCGGAAGTAGTAATCGAGCTGCCCTTCTGCGTCCCAGATCGTGTCACCGTCCACGCGAATCTCCATGGACAGGCGCGGAAACACCGCCTGCGCCGGCCGGAAAAAGCGCTCGATCCAGGCGTAGTTCATGAACTCAAAAAACAGGGCAAAGGCCGGGCTCCGCCGTTCCGGGATGGGCACCTCGGACCAGTCGTCGAAAGCCATGCCGTATTGCGTGCTGACTTCCGCCAGCGCGTGACGTTCACGCAGCCAGGCCCGGTAACCCACGCGCTCTGCCATGAGCAGACGTCGCTGCAATTCCCGGTTGCCGGCTTCGCTCAAGGTCCACAGGTCTTCCCAGGACAGGAAGCCGAAGCGTACGTGGTCGTGGGGTGCCACGACGCGGCCGATGGCTGCAAGATAGGCGAGCCAGCCCTGGTACACGTCTTCCTCCAGCCAGAGCCCGACATTCCAGCCGCCGGAGCCCGGGATGGACGCATCCCAGGCGTAACCGAGCCGCAGGACGACGTTAAGCTCCGCCTCGCGCGCCAACTCGAGCAAGGCCTCGAGCCGCCGTACCCGCTCCGGGTCCAGTTCCACCGAGGTCGGCGTCGCCATGAAACCCGCCCAGGGAACCACCAGCACGACCGTGTTGAAGCCATCGGCGCGCAGCGCTGCGAAGTCAGCCGGCGCCCGTTCGACCAGGCGCGTGTTCCAGTGATTCACCGCCCACTCGCTACCGAACCATGTGGCGCCACGCAGAAAGCCGTTGCCGGGACCGATCGGCTCGACACCGCTGGCCGGAGGATTCCAGACAGGTGGCGGAGCGGTACGTTCCGTCGTGACCATGAATGCCACCACGAGTATCAGGGTGACCGTCACAGCACCTGCTGCCAGCCGCCGGCCCCGGGTCGTGATCACCGGCCAAAGCAGGCCCAACGACACACCGCCCAGCCAGAGCACGTAGGTACCGCCCACGATCCGCTCGTAGGCGCCGAACCACGTCGCATCGAGCAGCAGGATGAGCGGGATGAGAAGCAGGAATGCCGCCAGGCACAGATGATTGAACAGGCCAAGCGCCCGGGACTGGCGTCGCAGTCCGGGCGCGATCGTCGCCATGGCCAAACCGATGAGGCTGGCAAGGACTGACAAAGGGTCATTGGCATCGGGGCCTGAAAGTCTTTCGGCCGGCGCGGTGGCAAAGAAGCCAGCCACATAAGCCAGCACAAACCCCGATGCCACGATCAACAGGCGACCCAGGGGCCACAAGCGCCCGGTGTCGCGTCGCCCCAAACCCCAGGCAAAGGCCAGGTGGGCGGCCGCAAAAGCCGACAGCCCGATCAGCTGCAGGCCGCCATGGGCGCTCCGACTCAGCGCATGGATGGGTTCGACAATCGGATCCTGTCCACTCAGGGCGAGTACGATTCCGTGAACCGCCACCGTGAACAGGGTCAGGAGTAAACCAATCCATAACCCCATAGTTGCAGGTTGTGATGCGCTCACACGTTCACCTTTCTAATCGCTACTACCGCCAAGTGTTTCATAACAGCAACGCTGGCACTGCGGTTCACCGCCAGCGATGGCAGAATGCGAGCCATGTCTGAAGAGGTGATCAGCACAAGAGCCATGGGAAGCGCAAAACCCTCATGGAAAGCCCGCCTGGGTCTTAAAGCGTTCGGGCTGGCCAAGGTACCAATGATCTACTGGTCGCGGGCACGGTTGACGGAGCTCTCGGATGACCGCTGCGTGATCACCATACCGCTGCGACGGCGTACGAAGAACCACCTGAACTCCATGTACTTCGGCGCCCTTGCGGTGGGCGCGGACTGCGCGGGCGGCCTATTGGCGTTCCAGTGGATACAGCGCATCGACCCCAACGTTTCCCTCGTGTTCAAGGACTTTACAGCGAATTTCCTGCGACGGCCCGAAGGCGACGTCACCTTCACCTCGGAAGACGGTGCACGCATGCGTCGGTTGATCGAACGTGCGGTGGAAACCGGTGAGCGACACCACGATACGGTTCACGTTACGGCACACTGCCCCGATCAGTTGGCTGATGAGCCAGTGGCGGAATTCGCGCTTACGATTTCGGTGAAGGGCCGGTCAAACTGAGGTCGGTGCAACGGCCCGCTACGTCCTGTGCGTCCGTAAATCTCCGCCCCCGAGCAACCCAACGAATAGCCCATGTGAGGCGCTCGGTCCTTAGTCATACTCAGTAAAGACGATCAGATCAGGGAGCACCAACCGCCTGCGCTGAGGGGTAATAAACATTGGTGCCTGATCAAAGACCGGCCGTGGATGGCGCCACAGCACCGCCACTGCGCCGCAAACCGAACCGCTTTTTCGGCGTGTATGACCAGGCTCTGCCGGCCGGTTTCTGCCGCGGCGTTGTCGAGCGCTTTAACAACGACCCCCAGGTCCACCCAGGCCGCTACGGCAACGGCACAGCCGACGGCGCCGTTGACACGCGCATCAAGCAGACCACGGAAATTGACCTGGACGGGACGCATGAAGGCTGGCGGATGGAGGAGCGCATCCTCATGCAGAGCCTGGGTCAGCACCTCCGCCGTTACATGCGCGAGTGGGGCCGCGCATTTAGCTGCAGCCTGATCCACGAACCCCTGAAAATCGCCCGCTACCCAATCGGCGGCCAGTTCGACTGGCACTCAGACAACATCGGCAACGGCGTTACCACTCGAGTGATTACGGCCCTTTGGTATCTGAACACGGTCGAGCAGGGCGGGGAGACCGAGTATCCCTGGCAAAACATGTCCGTGAAGCCGACCGAGGGGCGCCTGCTGCTGTGCCCTGTGGGCTGGACTTTTGTACATCGTGGCGCCCCACCCCGCTCGGGTCCAAAATACATCGCCATCACCCAGCTCCATCAGGAAAGCAGTGTGGCCGTGCGCGACTGAGTTGGTGCTTACGGGCCGCTGCAGTCGAACCGAGCGGCGAGATCAGCCGCTCGGCTTACACGGGCCGAACCAGAGGCGTTTCAGTTACACACGATCCGCGCCGTCAGGCTGTCATAGCTGCACCGGCGGCCCGAATCGAGGGCCTGCATGGCGGCTTCGGGCGTTTCATAGGCCTTGTCATCGGACAGGAAATTGGCGTTGGAGCCCTGGAAACCCGGGTCACGAATCGCCTCGTATTCGTCCTGCCCCAGGGCGTAGACCGACTCGCGTGAGGCCACGTCCGCCACGGCCGCATTGAGGCCGCCACCCCGGTGAATGAAGTCCATGACGCCGTCCGAGCCCAGGTCCGTGGCCAGCCATTCCATGTCGAGGATGCGGTTCACCGTGCCATCGCGCACCATCTCGCGGTAGCTGAGGTTGAAGTCCGCGAGAATCTGGCCCGCCTGCGGGTGCGAGCGGGATACCGCGAAGTGGAGTTCCCGGTAGGCAAGTGCGACTTCCCCAATCGACAGGCCGCTGGCCTCGGCATCGTCGCCCAGCGCGTCCCGGACAAACAGCTCATCGACCACGGCCACATCGGCCTCACCCTGGCGCAGGGCCTCGAGTGCCGCATCGGCGCCACGGACATCCACCACGTCGAAGGCTGAACGGGCCGCCAGCAGGGCCTCACCGTAGGCCACGTCGACCTCCAGGGCCACGCGCTGATCGTGCAGATCACCGATCTCCTGGATGGACGGGCCGTCTTTCAGCGTGACCGGCACCAGCCGGTTGGTGAGGTAGGCGGTGGAAAATTTCAGGTCCCGACCACGATCGACCGTGTACCAGGCCGCGGCAATGCCATCGAGCTCGCCCGTCCGGGCCGCCGCCAGCGTGGCCTCCCAGCCGTCATGGTTCATGGTGCAGGTGTAATCGGCACGTTCCAGGGCCTCGCAAACGATGGCCTCGGCGGTCCCCCGGGCGTCGCCGGCGAGGACAAAGGGCGGCCAGGGTTCATTGCCCAGCTGCAGGGTTTCGGCCCGTGCCCCGGTGGACAGCCCGGTGGTCAGCGCGGTGCTCACGGCCAGCACGAGACCGGCGGTCAGGAAAGTTTTCACGGTGGGTTTTCCAGGATTGGCTAGCATGGCAGCATGATAAGGCAGGACCGCTGGCGACTCTATGCTGGCAGGGACCGGTAACCCGCCGCACGACGAGGCGGCCAGCTGTGATGGGGTGAGCGTGCCATGGGCACCAGCAACAAAGAACGGATCGTCGTGGTGGGTGGCGGCGCCGGCGGTCTCGAGCTTGTGGTCCGCCTGGCAAAGAAAATGCGACGACGGCCCGTCGAAGTCGTGCTGGTCGACCGCAACCCCTCCCACATCTGGAAACCCCTCTTCCACGAGGTGGCCACCGGATCCATGGACAGTTACCACGACGAGGCCGCCTATCGATCGCTGGCCCGTAAGCACCGGTTCACCTTTCTGCTCGGCGAAGTCAACGACATCGATCTCGATGAACGCACCCTGACCGTCGGCCCCGTGGACGATGAGCTGGGACGCGCCATGCTGCCCGGCCGAACGATTCGTTATGACCGCCTCGTGGTCGCCGTGGGCAGCCACAGCAATGACTTCGGCATCGCGGGGGTGACCACCCACGCGCGGCAGCTCGATTCCCGGGAACAGGCCGAGCGCTTTCACACGCGCTTCGTTGCAGAGCTCAACCGAGTCAATTCACTGGAGCGCGATGACGCCGAACTCGCCGTGGTCATCGTCGGCGGCGGCGCCACGGGCGTGGAACTCGCGGCCGATATGCACAACGTCGCCAAGCGACTGCGCGAGTATGGCTACGAGCATTTCTCCCAGGAGCGGCTCAGCGTGAGCATCATCGAGGCGGCGCCTGGCCTCTTGCCCCGCCTGCCGGAGCGTATTGGGATGTCCGTGGAGCAGGAGCTCGGGCGTATTGGCGTTACCGTGCGAACCGGCACCATGGTCTCGGCGGTGGAAGAGGAGGCGGTGGTGACCAGTGACGGCGAACGCATCCGCGCCGACATCAGCGTCTGGGCCGCGGGCGTCCGCGCGCCCGCCTGGCTCGCGGAAACCGGTTT
>JBCDHO010000123.1:0-7284 GCA_038749855.1 Pseudomonadota bacterium | reverse complement strand
GCGACCACGAAGCGCCCCAGCGCTGCCGGCAGGCTGATGTCGCCGTCGGGCATGAGTAGCAGCCCGGATACCACCGCGAACAGGGTGATGGTCGTGGCGTCGTTGAGCATGCTCTCGCCCTCGAGAATGTCCCGGGCGCGACACGGGTTGTCACTGGTCATGTGAACGCGCCGCACGCCCGAGCGCCGCGCCGGGTCCGTGGCGCAGATCATGCTGCCGACGAGCAGGGCGACGATCCAGTTCCCGCCCAGCGCGTCGCCCATGAAGGCCATGAGGACCGCCGATGCGGCCAGGGCGGCGACCACGAGCAGGGGGATGGCCAGGGCGAAGATCAGCCAGCCCTCGTCACGCAACCGCCGGATGCGAATGGTGATGGCCGCCTCGAAAATCAGGATGGGTACGAACAGGTAGAACACAAGGTCGCGGAGGATTTCCCAGCGCAGCCCAGTGTCCCGTCCGAGCGCGACCCAGGCTTCTGAGGCGAGAAACCCCACCACCACCAGCACCACCGGCAGGCTCACCCAGTCCTGTCGGGCCAGTGGTCGCGCCAGCACGGCGGCGACCAGGATGCCGAACATCAGGAAGGGGAGCAGTGTGTCGATCATGGTGTCGTAAGGCTTCCGGGCCGTCTTCGTGGCTGCACAGCAGTTGGGCGTTAGCGTACAGGAACGGTAAAGGGGCCAAATGCTTACGTTCACAGAAGCGCGGGCCATCCACTAGACTGATGAGAAGCGCCCCTGCAGAATGCCGCCATGCAACACTAAGGGTCCTAACGCCGGCCGCTACCGCATGATCTGCGGGACCGCGGCAATGCGTTTTACTCTGTAGGCATCAATCAATCGTCCCATTTCAGTACCTTCGACTGCTTTTGATGCCGACCCCTAAGCCCCTAAAGTGAAGTACAATTCACCGGATGACGCACCGCACGCCGAATCATTGGCACCATCGTATTCGCACCCTGTGGGTGAGCGCACTGCTCGTGCTGCCGCTGGCGGCGCAGGCCCAGCTTGCCACCTTCGAATTCGATAACAGCCTCGACAGTGCTGAGGGTGTTCAGGGCGAGTTCCTGTTCGAGGAACAGGAGACCTCCATGGTCCCCACCTTCGAGTCCACCGGTGACGGCGCTGCCCTTTATCTCGCGCCGCAGGAAACCGTGCGCTATCCGGCTTCGCTGACCGCGGACCTCCTCGCCAACGGCGCATTCACGATCCGCTCGCGCTTCAAGGTGTCCGATCTGGACGGCCCGCACCGCGAGGTGGGCTACATCTGGAGCGTTCAGCCGAGCCGGAGCTGGTGCTCCGAGGGCTTCACGCTGCTGTGGTGGTCCAACGACGACGGCCGCCATCGCCTGGTGTTCCGCTACGGCGACGACTGCGACGCGCCCTTCTGGGACGACAACATCACCATCGGCATCATCGAGGCCGATGAGTGGGTCGATATGGAAATCGTTGTCGACATGAACGAAGGTGTCATGCGTTTCGTGGTCGACGGCAACTTTATCCAGCGCCCCTTTAACAGCGAGGCGCTGATTGAGAATATCCGCGAAGCGACGCCGAACCACGACATGTTCCTGGGCTGGTACGCCGGCACCTACTGGCCCCACAACCCCCACAACGGCGCCGTGACCTTTGATTCGCTGATACTGGACAACAACCTGCCCCCGCCCGATGGCGACCGCTACCGTGACGCCGTCATCGCCCTGACCGATCACCTGGAAGGCACGCGGACACTGACGGAAGAACAGCGCGATGGCTATGCCCTGGACATCTCTCTGAACGCCTCGGGCCAGTACCTGCGGCACCGGGAAGCAACGGACGCCTTCATGGCGGCCTTTGAAGCCCGCAATGCGCCGCTGTTCAACCTGCCCTGGGCGCAGAACATCAACGAGTGGTCGCCCGAAACCCGGGCCCTCTACCTGATCCAGCAGGAAATCCACGACAACGTCTTTGTCCAGGGTGAGCTGCAGGCGCTGGCTGGGCTGCGCTTTGAAGCCGCTGACTCCTTCCCGGGCCCGGTGGCCGCTTCTGCGCCGCGGGTACGGGATGCGATCGTCGAAGTTGATGCGACCTTTGCGGCCGATCCGGCCGTCTTCTACCCGGCGGACGAGAGCGGGGCGCTGCGGCCGACCGGCTATTACGTACCGCCCGGTGAGATCGTCCGCGTGAAGATCGACCCGGCCTGGCGCAACCTGGGGCTGAAGGTCGTGGTGGGCGCCCACCGCGCGGACATTTCCCGACGCTTGCCCAACATCAAGCGTTTCCCGCGCGTGTCCAAGACCTATGAACTGAACCAGGCGAACGTGGGCGTGGCCAACCCCTTCGGCGGCGCGCTGTACATCGAGGTGCCACCGGGCGTGGACCTGGGCTGGATTCCGATCACGATCGACAAGGCGGTCAAGGCGCCCTACTTCCGCTACCTGCCCGGCCGCGAAACCGACCTGGCCGAGTGGCGCGCGGACGTGGCGAGCCGCCACGTGCCCTGGGCCGACTTCGAGTCTGAGCACATGATGTTTACCTGGCCGGCCGTCATCGGTGACTACCACCAGGATCCGGCCGAGGCCATGGCGCTCTGGGACCAGTTCTGGGAAGGCGTGGCCGTCATGCTCGGTCGAGACTTCAGCAAGAAGAAGACGGAATACACGATCCTGGACCGCCAGCTGCCCTGGGGCTCCTTCAGCGCGGGCTACCCCGTGCCCTTCTCTGACGGTTCAGCACCGGCAAATTCTGAGTTCAACCCGATCGCGACCTTTGAAGCCTCGCCCCTGAACATCACGAATCCCAGCTGGTATCGCGATGCCGCCATCCCGGAAATCATGCTGCACGAAATGGGCCACAACATGCGTTGGCCGACGTTGGGGCCGGAGGTCGAGGCCATCGCCCAGATGCCCTACGTCGGCGGCTTTGCCGGTGGCCTGGGCCTGGACATCGATGAGGCCTTCACCTACTCCGCCGACCCGGACCAGGACCGGGACCAGGCGGCCATGGACTGGATCATGACGCACAATTTCCGCGACGACGCGGAAATGGGCTGCGATCCGACCATCCCGGGTGACGCCTGCCACGAGCTGCGCTACCAGCACCGTGGCTACGCCAAGTACGTGGACATCGCCGTGCTGTTCGGCTGGGACAAGCTGGGCGCGGCCAATCGCGTGATCTACGACCGCTGGCTCTCGGAAGGTGGCATCGACTTCTCCTACGCCAAGGAGTTCGTCGACAACGACGAGTACCTGCGCGCGGTCGCGGACTCGCTGCGTGTGAACCCCATGCCCCTGTTCCACTTTTGGGGCGTCCGTGGTTCTTCGGAGCTTGAGGCCGAGCTGGCTCAGCTGCCACCGAGTCCGGAAATTTATGAGCGGCTCATGCACTACCGCAGCATCGTGCCGCGCACGAAGGCCGGTTTTCAGCCCTGGTACGACCACAGCCGACCCCGCGTCGACCCGGTGCACCACGACCGCTACGACTGGGCCCTGGCGAACTGGGACAGTGAGCAGCTGGGCCAAAAGGCGCTGCAGCAGATCGATCGCGTGATCAGCACCTGGTATCCGGACAACTTCGACCCGGACGCCGAGCCCTTCGCCCTGAACGCCGGCCTGAACGACGCCTGGTACAACCCGGTGACGGCGGGCCAGGGCGTGTTCGTGAACGTGTTCCCGGAGCTGGGCAAGGTATTCATCGCCATGTTCACCTTCGATGAAGGCGGTGCAGCCGAGGGCGCCAGCGCCACGCTGGGCGGCCCGGGCCAGCGCTGGCTGACGGCCATCGGTGACTTCACGGGTAACCGGGTGGAGCTGGACGTGGGCTACACCACGGGCGGTGTCTTTGATAGCGCCACGCCCGCACCGAACACGGTGGGGGGTCAGGGCACGCTGGTGCTGACGTTCGGCAGCTGCAGCTCGGGCTCGCTGCGCTACGACCTGCCGGGGGCCGGTGTCTCAGGAACCATTCCGCTGGAGCGTGTGGTCAAGGACAACGAGGCGCTGTGCGAGGCGCTGCGCGATGGATCGGTGTCTGCACAGGAGCGTGCATCACTGCCGACGGTGACAGGGAACGGTTTCGTAATGAACCCGGGCATGAACGACGCCTGGTTCAACCCGGCAACGGCGGGCCAGGGCGTGCTGATGACGGTGTTCCCGGGCTCGGATCAGCTGTTCCTCGCGAAGTTCACCTTCGATACGGAGCCGGGGACCGGCGACGCGGTGATCGGCGGTGCGGGCCAGCGCTGGTTCACGGCGATCGGCCCGATCACCGGCAACCGGGCGACGCTGGACGTGGCGAACACAACAGGCGGCGCTTTCGACACGGCTGTGCAAAGTCAAACGACGACCACGGGCCAGGGGACGGTGACCGTCGAATTCGGTGACTGCGCCTCGGCTACGCTTGACTACGAACTGCAGGCTGATGAGGCGTCAGACTCCATGTCCGGTTCCATAGACCTGCAGCGCGTCGTCAGCGAAAATGCGGCCCTGTGTGAGGCATTGAACAACTAAGAATTCGGGGCCGGAAAACCGGGTTACCGGAAACAGCGGCCGCTGGGCCAGGCGTGTCAGGATCAGATTCAACACGATCAGATTCAGCACGAGCAGAATCATCACGATCAGATTCGCCAGGACCAGCAGCGCTGACTCAGAAGCGTTAAAGCGCTAAAGGGGCACAGGAATGACAACCCGGGATGGAAGGCGCCGGCTCGCAGGGGCCAGGCGCGCAGTGGCCGGGATCCTCCTGGCCGCCACACTGCTGATTACCGCCTTGCCCGGCATGGCCTGGGCCGATGCGGCCGCGCCCTGGCGCGCCTGCGTGAATCCGCTCAACTACGGCGCCGGCGACGCACCCGCGAACGAACTCCGCGTTTTCGACCGCTTTGGCCGGGATATCTCCCTGTCCGGTTTGCCGCTCATGGACTGGGAGGGTTTCGTGGAGAACCCCCAGTTCCGTATGAGCATCGAGCCCCCGGCCGGTGTGGCCTATCCGGTGACCCTGCGCGTGACGGCGCCCGGCGCACCGAGAATTTTCATCTTCAAGCGTCACCTGGGCGAAGACCCCTATGACATCCGCAACACCAACTCGGTGCACAACGAGACAGGTCCGTTCTGGGGCGTGGAGCTGTACACGCTGAACGACGACACCTTTGTTGCCGGCGGTGTGTCCCACGAACTGACCGACGCTGAGCTGACGGAGATCGGCCTGCGGCGGCAGGTGTTCACGTTTTGGCCCGATAGCTTTCCCCTTGAACTGCACGTGGGCATTCACCCGGACCGGGCGGCCGGTAACGAGCGCTACGAGCTCGACATCGAGATGACCGATGCCAACAACACGGTCTATCGCCGCAGCCTGCCGGTGCATGTCTGCGACCAGGATCGGCCCAACCGCAATGTCGCCTTCAAGTTTCACGTGGACTACAGCTACGACTTCGACGGCTACCTGGAAAACACCGAGGACGGGAAGGTGGTCGCGGCCAGCGCCGAGCAGACGCTTAACGACCTGGCCTATTTCTTTGCGGACATGCGCTTCGACGAGGTGCCGCGCGGCGCCTGCAGCACCACCGTCAACTGGACCCAGCCGGTCTGGCCCGCCGATGGCAGCAA
This sequence comes from Pseudomonadota bacterium, assembly GCA_038749855.1. GTDB lineage: Bacteria > Pseudomonadota > Gammaproteobacteria > Xanthomonadales > SZUA-36 > Marinihelvus. Next base: position 1,703 of record JBCDHO010000123.1, on the reverse strand, counting down.
TACGCGCGCCTACAGCCGCGGACACTACGTGTTCATCACCTCCCACAGCGGTGGCGGCGGCCTGAACAGCGACTACATGCACCGGATTAACGGCCAGGAGACGGACTTCTCCGCCTGCAGCTTCTGGGGCGCCAACCCCCGGGACGTGCTGTCCGTCAACGTGAGCAACCGCATTTACGTGCCGGAAGACGACTGGTGGCGCGTGGTGTCCTGGAACTACGGCGAGAACGGCCAGTGCCTGGGCGATGCGCTGGATGACCCGGGCAACGGGTGCATCGAGTGCCCGAACGACGCGCCCTGGTGCGCGCACCAGCGGGGCGACCTGTTCTGGCCCAACCTGCACGAACTGAACCACGGACTGACCATGGCCACGGGCTGGCCGCGCTGGGGCGAGTGGTTCTGGAGCGAGGAGCTCTGCGTCGAAGATGATGAGCTGACCCTCTTCGCCGGGACCTGCCTGCCCATGTACCGCACGGACCACATTGTGCTGTTCGGCGAAACCTTTGAAGCGAACAAACAGGCCGACTGGGGACGAACCCTGTTCCGCAAGTACGACTTCCTGCTCATGCGGGCGGTCGGCTGGGAGCTCCGGGACACCACCATGATGCAGGCGCTCGCGTTCTTCACCGAGTCACTCGACGGTGGCCAGCTGGGCAGCCGCTATGACGACCGCGTGGAAGCCTTTGGGGGCATCCCCTCCTATCGGTTCATGGTGGTTGACGGCACCCTGCCCCCGGGTGTGAGCCTGAACAGCTTCAACGGTCGCCTGCAGGGGACACCGACCGCAGCGGGCACCTATCGCTTTACGCTGCGGCTCGATGATTCGGATGAGTACAGCGTGCTTCGCCAGGGTGGCATTGAGCGCAGCTTCGAGGTGACGATCGATGGCTAAGCCGATGAAAAGACGCCTGCGCAGACTGCTGGCCCTGTGCGCGCTGGCGCTCTCGCTGCCCACCCAGGCCCAGGATCCGGAGTTCATCGGTCCGGCGGCTGGGCTGATCACCGATGCGCGGCCGCTGGGCGACGGCGCCCTCATGACCCTGCACTGGACCTCGCCGCCGGCGGCAGACGTTCATGACTGGGCCATCTACGTGGGAACGGAGCCGGGCGACTGGGACATTCAGCGCATCACGCACATGAACCGCTACTTCCTGGACGACCGGCCCACGGAAGAGAAACTTGTACTCGGGATTCCAGCCGATGGCTCCACCTTTCACGTGCGCCTGTTCTGGCGCTCGAACGGCCAGGGCTTTCAGTGGATCGATCGCACCTATGTCGCGCCCAGTTTTCCGCAGGATGAACCCAGCGAGTTTGTGCTCAACGCCGGCCTGAACGACGCCTGGTACAACCCGGCGACGGCGGGCCAGGGTGTGTTCGTGAACGTGTTCCCGGAGCTGGGCAAGGTGTTCATCGCCATGTTCACCTTTGATGAAGGCGGCGCAGCCGAGGGCGCCAGCGCCACGCTGGGCGGTCCGGGCCAGCGCTGGCTGACGGCGATCGGTGACTTCACGGGTAACCGGGTGGAGCTGGACGTGGGCTACACCACGGGCGGTGTCTTCGACAGCGCTTCGCCCGCACCGAACACGGTGGGTGGCCAGGGCACGCTGGTACTGGAGTTCAGTGACTGCGGTGCAGGCACGTTGAGCTACGACCTGCCCGGCGCTGGCGTTTCGGGAACCATTCCGCTGGAGCGTGTGGTTAAG
>JBCDHO010000122.1:0-7352 GCA_038749855.1 Pseudomonadota bacterium | reverse complement strand
CGCTTGTGGCGCGCGTTCCTGCCCCTTCTTGTCGTTGTCGGCATCTATGTTGGCCTGTCCTGGCTCGGGCTCTGGACGATGTTGCCCGTCTGGATCGGGCTGGCCGGGATTGCGGTTTTTGCCGCCGCTCTGGTCTGGGCGTCGAAGGATCTGTTCCGCCTGACTTCCGGCCCAAGTTCATCTACTACGCGACCTATCTCTCGGAAAAGATCGGCTACGCCCGCTACATCACCATCTATCGGCACCTGGAGCAGAATCCGCAGCACCGCTTCCACCCGATCTTCAAGTGGTTCAAGGAGTGGTGTAACGACGAGTTCGGCCACGGTGAGGCCTTTGCCCTGCTGATGAAAACGGACCCGAAGCTCACCCGCGGGCTCAACGCCTACTGGATCAAGTTCTTCGTGACCTCCGTCTACGCGACCATGTTCGTCCGGGACCACCAGCGTCCCGCCTTCCACGAAGCGCTCGGGGTCGACCCGGACTGGTATGCGCACTCGGTGTTCACCAAGACCAGCGAAATCTCCAAACAGGTATTCCCGCTGACGCTGGACATCGAAAACCCGCGCTGGATCAAAAACCTTCGGAAGCTTCAGCGGGCCAATGCGGACCTTGCCGAAGCGAAACGGAACAAGCGCTATCTGAAGCAGCTCGGCGCCAACGTACGTGCAGCCAGCGCCTTTCTTGCCTTGCTGAGCATCCCGGCGATCAAGAACGAGGTGCCGCTCGAGACCCGTCTGGAACCGGCCTACTAACGCGCTTTCGCGCTGTTTTTACCAGGGCCACCAGGGCGGGGCGAAGGGCGCTGGCATCGCTAAGGGCGCCCTCGAACTGCACCCGGCGGTGGTCATCGCCCAGCGCCATGTCCACCCCTTCCGGATCAAGACCCGTAATGCGCCAGTCGCCCTCCGGCGCACCACACAGCACGGTGGCATAAAGCGCCGTCGCATCCCGGTGATCGTCATTCATGTGCGCCACGGCACCCGGCTCCATGCGGTACCAGCCAGGCCAGTCGTTAAAGGAAGTGTGGACGTCCTCTGCGGTCAGCTCGTAGGCCCGTCCGAAGCCGGCAATATAGGAGGCGCCGGTCGGGGCGATGCGCCACAGACTCATATCCGAAAAGTCGATCCAGACCGATGCTTTCGGGTGACGCGCGAGATAGCGGTGGCGTGCGCGTTCGGCGTCATCACCTTCCAGGCGCCGCGCCACCCCCTCGAGCGACAGTCGCGCATGCGCCAGCGGATCGCCACGGCCCGGTTCGCCAAGCAGCAGGCTGACGCGAGCGTCTTCTTCGAGCTGCCGGTCCCGTCCAGACAGCGCCGACACGGGAAACACGGGAAAACCGTTGTTGTCGGTCGCGATGCCAACGCGTGCGACCAGGGGTGCCCCCGCTCCGGGCTACAGCGTTGCCAGCGCGCCGTGACGGGCCGTCCGCAACAGCAGCTTCACCGTACGCCGAACCGCGTCGTCGACGACCTGTCGGGTGTTTTCGTTTTTGCCCGCTGGTTCCGTCATTGCATGAGCAGCCCGCCAGCCATGTCGGCAGCCTCGAGGGCTTCCGGACAGTCGCGAGTGCGGCGCCCAGGACCTTCAGGCAGCCGCACGGCGCTTGCGCACGTCAATGAAACTCTTGATGAAAAACACCAGGGCAAAGGCAGTGCTCGCCATCATGAGGCTTACCCGCAGGATGGCTGTTGTATCCTCCCGCCCGATGGCGCCCCGCAGGGGCATGATCAGCGCCACAAGGAGCAGCAGCGTGACCACGGCGGCGAGGTGGGCAACGATCTTGTTTTCCGCCTTCACGCCCGGAAGGCAGGCAATCAGCACAATGCCAAAGAAGGTGGGAATGAGTGCGGTGGTCGAGGCCATGTCCGAGCCGAACCAGGCCCAGGCCGAAGCCCCGAAAAGAACAAGCGCGTTGATCAAGCTGGCGACGTGTGGCTTCATGATGACCCTCTAATTGCAAATGATTCTCAATAAACGGAGAATAGCGGCTTTCAGATCAACACCCTGTCAATGTCCCCAGTGAACCCACAAGTAAAGCAATCGAATCAGGTGATGGCAGTAAAACGCCTCGCGGGCCTGGCGCTCCTCACGCTCGCACTCCTGTTGCCCTACGCACCCGCACGTGCTCAGGAACGGGTTGTCTCCGTCGGCGGTGACCTGACGGAAATCATCTACGCCCTCAGCGAGGAGCAACGCCTGGTCGCGACCGATTCCACCAGTGTCTTCCCGGAAGCAGCGGCAGCCCTCCCGAAGGTCGGCTACGTTCGCCGCCTCTCCGCCGAGGGGGTGCTCTCCGTGGAGCCCGACCTGATGCTCATCAGCGGCGCCGCGGGGCCGCCGGAAGCCCTCGAACTGCTGCGCGCTTCCGGCGTTCAGATCACCGAGATGCAAACGGCCTATACCGTTGAGGCCATCATCGATAAGACCCGCCGCGTCGCCGAAGCCCTGGATGCGCAGACGGCCGGGGCGGCCCTGATCGCCCAGATTGAAGCCGACTGGGAAAAAGCCCAGGCCGAGCTGGCGTCCCGCGAGGAACACAGCATGTTGTTCTTTGCCGCCCCACCAGAAGGCGCCCCGCGGGCCGCGGGCCGGGAGACGGCCGCCCACGGCATCATCGAGCTGCTCGGTGGCCGCAATGTGTTTGATGATTACACCGGTTACAAGCCCCTGTCCCTCGAGGCGGCGGTAGCGGCAAACCCGGACATCGTCCTGGTCATGCACCACCACGCCGATCGCATCGGCGGCTTTGAGTCGGTGAAGGAACACCCGGCGCTGTCCCTGACGGCGGCGGCCCAGGAGGGGCGGATCTACCTGGTCGACCCGGTCACCGTTATGCAGTTTGGCCCGCGTACACCCGCTGCTGTGGCGGCACTGGCAGCAGAGATCGAGGGCAGCAACCCCAGCCCGTGAACACGGCGGCTGAAGCACCGGCACTCAGCCCGGGGCTTGGTGCCCGCCGCCGGCGCCGCGGGCGCCTCGTGGTGCTCGGGACGGCCGTTCTTGCGGTCTTTGGCGCCGTACTCACCGTCGTACTCGGCCCCCTGGACATCGGTATCGACAACATCGTGCACGTGTTGCTTCGGCGCCTGGGCTGGCCCGAGGCCGGGGATGTCACGCCGGTCCAGCTGGGTGTGATCGAACAGATTCGGGTGCCCCGTGCGCTGCTCGGCGCGCTCGTTGGCGCCAGCCTGGGGGCGGCTGGGGCGGCCATGCAGGGCTTTTTCCGCAACCCTCTGGCCGATCCAGGCCTCATTGGCGTGTCCGCCGGCGCGGCCCTCGCGGCCGTATCGTTGATTGTCCTGGGCGGCACCGTCGCCACGGCCCTGCTGGCAACGCTCGGTGCCTTCGCCATGCCACTCGCGGCGTTTTTCGGCGCGCTCCTGACCGTCTTCGTGATCTATCGCATTTCCTGCATCGACAACCGCGTGGTGGTACCGACCATGCTGCTGGCCGGGGTCGCTGCCAATGCCCTGGCCGTCTCCGGTATCGGCTACCTCCAGTTTCTCGCCGACGATGCACAGCTTCGCGACCTGACGCTGTGGACCCTGGGCAGCCTGGGCGGGGCAACCTGGGCGCGGGTGCTGCCCGCCAGCGCCCTGATGCTGATTGCCGTCATCGGAACCGTCACCCTGGCTCGCCCCATGAACGCGCTGCTGCTGGGAGAAACAGACGCCAGCGCACTGGGTGTCGATGTCGAGCGCCTCAAGCGGCGCGCCGCCCTGCTCACCGCGCTCGGGGTTGGGGCTGCCACGGCCGTGTGCGGGATCATCAGCTTTGTCGGTTTGGTCGTGCCGCACCTCGTTAGACTGATGACCGGACCGGACCATCGCTATGTACTGCCTGGATCCGCCCTGCTGGGTGCCGCTCTGGTTCTGCTCGCCGACGTGATCGCGCGGCTCGCAGTGGCCCCGGCGGAGCTGCCGCTGGGTGTGGTCACGGCGGCCCTGGGCGGGCCCTTCTTCGCCTGGCTGCTGATCCGCGACAAGCGCCGGGGTGGGGGCTGGTGAGCCTAGCCCTGAACAAGGCCAGCGTCATTCGCTCCGGCCGTCGAATTCTGGACAGCGCGGATCTCCACTGTGCGTCCGGACGGGTGACCGCCTTTGTCGGGCCCAATGGGGCGGGAAAGTCCACAGCGCTTTCGCTGCTGGTGGGGACGCTCAAACCCGACGAGGGTGAGGCCGAATTCGAAGGAAAGCAGCTTTCCGCATTCAGCGCACCGGACCTTGCCCGTCGCCGGGCCTTCGTACCGCAAAGCCCCATGCTGACCTTCCCTTTTCAGGTCCACGAGGTCGTGGCCATGGGGCGGACACCGTTCTACGGGTCGCCAAGAGCGCGGCACGACGAATCAATTCAGGCAGAGGTCATGGGGCTGCTCGACGTCGCCTCACTGGCGGAGCGCAATTACCTGACCCTGTCCGGAGGCGAACGCCAGCGGGTCAACATCGCCCGGGCCCTTGCGCAGCTCTGGGACCACGAGGCGGATGGGCACCCGTGGCTGCTGCTCGATGAGCCGACCTCGGCGCTGGATCTGAAGTATCAGCTGCGGCTCATGGAGGTGTTGCAGGGCCTCGCGGCCCGGCACTGGGGCATCGTGGTCGTGCTCCATGACCTGTTGCTCGCCCAGGAGTACGCCCAGGACGTGGTGCTTTTCCGTGACGGTCGCGTCTTCGGCGCGGGCACGCAGGATGAACTGCTGACACCCGACACGGTGCAGGAAGTCTTCGATCTCGAGGCGCCCTACGACTGGCTTGCGGCCAAAGCAGCCGCACTGGAGCGCAGCCCCTCACCCCGCTGAGTTTCAGCGACAGGAAACGCCCCGGCGCTCGCTCAGGCCGCTGCCTGCCGCGCGCTGTTGAGCACCACGTTGAAACCTTCGAAACGCGGATGTCCGAGGTACAGACCCTTGTTGTCGCCGGCGTTGCGGTGCGCCGCGCGAAAGGCTTCGGACTTGGTCCAGGCAACGAAGTGCTCCTCTGACTCCCAGAGCGTGTGGGAAGCATAGAGCGTGTGGTCCTCGTTTTCGGGGCCCCGGACGAGGCTGAATTCAACGTAGCCGGGCACTTCGTCGAGGTGCGTGTCCCGGTTGGCCCAGACGGCCTCGAAGTCAGCCTCGCGGCCCGGAACGATCTGAAAGCGGTTCATGGCGATAAACATGGTGTTTTGCTCCTGTGCGTGACCTCTGATGATATTTTTTCGCGGGGCCGTGTCAAGATGGTTGGAAATGAGAATCATTTTCATCTATAGTTTCTGGCAGACACCCGGAGCACGCAACATGCCAGTAAATCGCATCCCCTTGACTCGCCCCCTGGCGGCCCTCGCCGGCCTCTTTCTGGTCCCGGTGGCCAGCGCCCACCACCATGATGCGGGGTCAGGAGCGATAACGCATTGGCTGGAGCCTGTTTTGCTGGTTGCCTTCGGCGCCCTGCTCGCCTGGTGCCTGATGAGGTTCTACCAGGCCATGACCCAGTCCCTGGAACCACGCGGCAGCGACACGGACGCCGAAGCGCTGAACCGCAGCGGGTCGCCCACCGCCGGCGAATCGAACCCCTTCCGGTGATGGCGGTCAAGGACGACGCCGAAGCGGCGCTTCAATGAAGCAGAAAGGCGCTCGCACGAGCGCGTCGGCACGCCCCTGGGTTCACCGCTGGAAGACCCTGACCCGCGAAGGCAACCAGGCGCTTGCCGATGGCGATCTGGCTCGCGCCCGAGCCTGCTACAGCGGCGGCCTGGCTGCCGCCCAGGCGCATTTCGCGCGGCTCCTCGACGGCGAAGCGCTCCGGGATGGCGCCGAAGCGATAATGGCCTACTATATTGCCAGCGCCAACCTCGCTGAACTGCACGCGCAAAAGGGCCAGCTGGGCCGGGGCGAGGCCGTGCTTGAGCGCGTGTTCACGTCGGCAACCCGGGCCATGAGCAACCCGACCTTGAGCACGGCGACGCTGGAGGCCGTGCTCCGCAACATCAAATATCCGGTCGCGGACTATCTCGCCCTTGGCGAGCCGGACGCGGCCTGCGTAGAACGACGCCGGCGCAAGCTGGCACAGCTCTTACAACTCGCCGGCGAATTGCCGGGGCACACCACAAACCCTGAGGAGGCTACCCAATGCTAGACCGCATCAGCACACAACTTGCCGCACTGCATAACGTGCCAGAAGCCAACGCCCACTGTGATATTCCCTGCGCCATTTACGACCCGGCGGAAGCCATCATTGGCGCACTGTCTGTCATCCGCATCCTCGACATCATGGAAGAGACAGCCGGCAAGGGCGAGGCCGGAGACCTCGGCAGGACCAACACCCTGGCCCGCTGCGTCGTTCGAAAAGAACAGGAAGCAGAGCGGGTCAAGCATGAGATTCGCATCATCTGGGGCGACTACTTCAAGGGGCCGCACCTGGAAAGCCACCCGGGCATTCACGAGCTGGCGCACGGCATCATGGTGAAGGGCAGCGCCTGCAAGCAGGAGGCCAACCGGGCTCAGGCCCTTGAGCTGCTCGAACTGGTGAACCAGTTTGCCGAGGCCTTCTGGGAAACCAAGGGGGTGAGCACAGCGCGCAAAGTCTGCCCCTATCCGCCGGCGCTCGAAGTCGTCTATCCCCTGCTGTAGCGGTGCATCATTGACATGCTGGGTTTCGAATCGTTGACATGCTGGGTTTCGAACCGTTGACATGCTCGGCTTCGAATCGTTGACATGCTCGGCTTCGAATCGTTGACATGATGGGTTTCGGTTTGCTGCGCATCCGTGGCGAGAGCATGGCACCGTCGCTCCGCCACGGCGACCTGGTGCTAACCCGGCGCTGGGGCCGAAGGAAACCCGCGCCCCAGGTCGGCGCCGTCCTGTGCGTCGACCACCCGGTGTACGGCGCCATCGTCAAACGGGTAACAGCTGTCAAGGAACAGCACATCGCGCTGGCGGGCGACGGTCCCGCCAGCACGCCGTCCATGGACCTGGGCTGGGTGCCTGCTGCCCGGGTCCGATCGGCGCTGACGCTGAGATTGTCCCGACCCTTTGACCCGAGAGGCTGATCCCCCGGGCGTCACCTGCAAGAAGGCCATCGCATGACCGACAAATTTCGCCGCGAGCGCGTCATCGACGTGCACCACTGGAACGAGGGACTGTTCAGTATCCGGACTACCCGCGACCCCGGGCTCCGCTTCGAAAGTGGCCAATTCATCATGATCGGCATGGAGGTGGACGACCGGCCGCTCATGCGCGCCTATTCCTTTGCCAGCGCCGCCTGGGAGGAAGAGTTGGAATTTTATTCCATCAAGGTGCAGGACGGGCCGCTGACGTCCCGGCTACAGCACGTACAGCCTGGTGACGAACTGCTACTGTCGAAAAAGCCCACAGG
>JBCDHO010000121.1:0-7380 GCA_038749855.1 Pseudomonadota bacterium | reverse complement strand
TGCTGGCCCTGCTGGTCCTCCTGGCGGCTTATCTCCTGCTGCGCGCCAGCCTTCCCGAGCTTGAGGGTGAGCGCCGGCTCGCCGGACTGGAGGCTCCGGCCGCGGTCTTGCGCGACATCCAGGGGCTGGTTCACATCGAAGCAAGTACCCGCGGCGATATCGCTTTCGCGCTCGGCTTCGCCCACGGCCAGGACCGCTTTTTCCAGATGGACCTTCAACGACGGGACGCGGCCGGTGAGCTGTCCGCACTCCTCGGCGCCCTGCCCATTGAACGGGACAAGTCGCGACGGGTTCATCGCTTTCGCGAACGGGCCAGGCGCAATTTCGAACGTGCATCCCCGGCGCAGCGCGCGCTGCTGACGGCTTACGCAAACGGCGTCAACGCCGGCCTGGCCGATCTCGAGACCAGGCCTTTTGAGTACCTCTTGCTGCGCACTGAGCCCGAAGCCTGGGCGCCAGAGGATGCGTTCCTGACGATTTTCGCCATGATCCTTGTGCTCCAGGACGAGAACGGCGGCGTCGAACGGGCACGAGGACTGATGCAGGACGTCCTGCCCCCGGACCTCTACCGGTTTTTTGCCCAGGAAGGCGGCCGATGGGATGCCCCGCTGGTCGGCGAGCCCATGGCCGAGTTGCCGGTGCCCACGTCCGGGTTCGAGACACTGCTCGACGCCGACGAATCAGCGCCTGGGACGATCGTCGATGGTCGGGACAGGCAGCCCCACGGCCCATTCATCGAGTCGGACATCCAGGCGGGCAGCAACAACTGGGCCGTTGGCGGCGCACTGACGCAACATGGCGGCGCCATCGTCGCCGACGATATGCACCTGGGCCATGGCATTCCAAACATCTGGTATCGCGCCACCTGGAATCACCCGAGCACCGGACAACGGATCAGCGGCGTCACGTTACCGGGCGCACCCTTCATCATCGTCGGCAGCAATGAACGCGTCGCCTGGGGCTTCACCAATACGCAGGGCGACTGGGCCGACGTCATCGAGCTGGAACTCAGCGAAGACGGTACGCGCTACGCCACGGGCGATGGCTGGTCCGAGTTCGTGGTGCACACGGAGACCATCACCGTAAAGGGCGGCGATCCTGTTTCTGTTGAAGTCCGGGAAACCCGTTGGGGCCCCGTCATTGGCGAAGACCATACCGGTCGCCCCCTGGCACTGCGCTGGGCGGCGCATGACCCACAGGGGGCAAACGCCAACATGGCCGCCATGGAGACGGTCCCGGATGTGTTTGCGGCGCTGGCCCTGGCGCACACCTTCGGCGTTCCTCATCAGAACCTTGTCCTGGGCGACGCCTCGGGCAACATCGCCTGGACCATTGCCGGTCCGGTGCCACGCCGGGTCGGATTCGACGGCCGCCACCCGGGGCCATGGCATACCGGGGAGCGCCGATGGGACGGTTACTACCGAAATACGGAGCATCCCCGCCTGGTGAACCCGCCGTCGGGCCGGCTCTGGACCGCAAATGCCCGGGTGATGTCCGGCGGTGCCTACCGGAAAATGGGCAACAACAATGCAGCCCTTGGTGCCCGCCAACAACAGATCCGTGACCGTCTCTTTGAGCAGGAGCAGTTCGGTGAGGCAGACATGCTGGCCCTGCAGTTGGACGACGAGGCCCGTTTCCTGACGCGCTGGCGCGCACGGTTGCTGGAGCGACTTAACAACGACGGAACCGCACTCGGGGAGGGGCTGGCCGAGGCAAGCGACCACGTAAGGAACTGGGCGGGGCGCGCCAGCGCCGATGACGTCGGCTACCGGATTGTCCGTCGCTATCGACTCGCTGTGCTTGAGCGGATCGCAGCACCGCTCGAGTCCGTACTGCACCAGCACGACGAACGCTTCAGCGTCTCTCGCCATCTACGGCAGTTCGAGTACCCCGCCTGGACCTTGCTGGAGGCGCAACCCCAGCACCTGCTTAATCCGGAGTTCGACAGCTGGGAGGCGCTAGAGCTTGACGCCATTACCGATGTGGTGACGCAACTCAGTGCCCTCGGGCCACTGTCCGAAGCACGCTGGGGCGAGCGCAACCGCTTACGCATCCGCCACCCGCTGGCAGGCGCCGTACCGGTGATCGGAGACTGGTTACTGGCGCTGCCGGACACACCCATGAGCGGCGACGCGCACATGCCGCGTGTACAGTCGCCGGGCTGGGGCGCTTCTGAGCGCTTTGGTGTCAGCCCGGGACGGGAGGCTGACGGCTATTTCCACATGCCCGCCGGTCAGAGCGGGCATCCGCTCTCGCCGTTTGTGGACGCCGGACACTGGGATTGGGTGGAAGGCAATGCCGCTGCCTGGTACCCCGATGAAGCGCTCTATCGGCTTGAATTGGTGCCTGCGCCGGCTTCACCCTGATCAGGATCGCCTGCCTCGGCGATCACCGTGAGAAAGTCTTCGCCGAAGCGCTCCAGCTTGACCGCACCGACGCCGTTGACCTCGAGCATTGCCTCAGGGCTGGCCGGCCGCAGCCGGCACATGTCGATCAGGGACGCATCACCAAAGATCACGTAGGGCGGGACACCCCGTTCCTCGGCGAGGCGCTTGCGCAGCGACCGCAAGGCCCCGAAACGTGGTGTTGGCGCCGGGTCGAGTAGCGCGCCGGCGCGCGACGTTTTGCGCGCTGCCTTCGCCCGTATCCTGGGCCGCGCAAGCGTCAGGCGCTCCTCGCCAAGGAGCAGGCCGCGCGCCGCGGGTGTGAGCTTCAGCACCGAATAGTCCGCGACATCCTGGTGCAGGTACCCCCGGTGAATGAGCTGGCGCACGATTGATTGCCAGACCACGGCGGAGTGCTCTTCCCCGATGCCGTAGGTGCTCAGGCGGTCATGGCCGTAACGCTGAACCCGCTCGTTAACCGAGCCTCGCAAGACCTCGATCACGTGCTTCATCCCGAAACGCTGTCCCACCCGGTAAACACAGGACAGCACCTTGCGCGCCGCATCGGTCGCATCGAAGGTTTCGGGCGGCTCAAGGCAAATGTCGCAGTTGCCACAGTCCTCATCGAGCGACTCACCGAGGTAGCCAAGCAGCACCCGCCGGCGACAGGTCAGGCTCTCGGAAAAACCCACCATGGCGCTGAGCTTGTGTGACTCGATCCTGCGCTGGCGGTCACTGGCGACCTGGCCGATCTGCGCGCGCGCCGCTGCCACGTCCTGGATACCAAACAGCAGCAGGGCTTCGGCCGGCAAACCGTCCCGCCCTGCACGCCCCGTCTCCTGGTAGTAACCCTCCATGTGACGGGGGAGATCGTAGTGCACGACGAAGCGGACATCCGGCTTGTCGATCCCCATCCCGAAGGCCACCGTTGCCACCACGATGTCGATCTCATCGCGCAGGAAATGCTCCTGCACCGTCGCACGGGTGTCGGGCGGCAAGCCGGCGTGGTACGCGGCGGCACTGAGACCCTGCCGCCGCAGAAATTCGGCCGTTTCCTCGACCCGCCGCCGGGAAAGGCAGTAAACGATCCCCGAGCGCCCTTCCTGGCCGGCGAGGAAGCGAAGCAACTGCTGCCGGGGCTGGTGCTTTTCCATCACCGTGTAGCGGATGTTCGGACGATCGAAGCTCGTGGCGAATGCCCTGGCCTCACCGAGCCCAAGCACATCCACGATGTCATCGCGGGTTTGTGGATCTGCCGTCGCCGTGAGGGCGATCAGCGGAACCGAAGGCAAGCGCGAACGCAGGGTACCGAGCGCTGCGTACTCGGGACGAAAATCGTGGCCCCACTGGGAGACGCAGTGGGCTTCATCAATGGCCAGAAGCGCAATCCGGCGGCCTTCAATCAACTGCAGGAAACCGTCATTGAGTGCCCGCTCAGGCGCAACGTAGAGCAGGTCCAGCTGCTCTGCCAGCAATGCTGCACGTACCTCGGATCGCGCCTCAGCGCTCATGGCCGAGTTCCACATGGCGGCCCGAACACCATTGGCAGACAGCGCATCCACCTGGTCCTTCATGAGTGAGATGAGCGGCGAGACCACAAGCGCAACGCCGGGTCGGTGCAGGGCCGGCAGCTGGTAGCACAGGGATTTCCCGCCCCCGGTCGGCATCAGCACGAAGGCGTCACGGCCCGCGATCACCTCGTCAATGATGCTGCGCTGAAGGGGGCGGAAGGTCTGCAGACCGAAGACCGACTGAAGCGTCTCCTGGGGGTCGCGGGTCGCGTGGGCGGCTGGCTGGGGGTCCAGGAGCGGTAGGGTCGACATGGCCCTGAATTATAGGGCACGCGACCAGGGAAAAAGTGGGCATTACGCCCGGTTTGTCGCGGGAATTGGCTGCAGCTCGCGGCGCGCCGTCGGCGGTTCGTTCACGGAACGGCATCGCACCACCCGGGACCGCCCGCCGAGGATCAGGCAACGGGCGGCCGCCAGGTGCTGCTTAACTTTTACCGCGGACCAGGATGCTGACGCGACGGTTCTGTGAACGGCCCCATTCAGAGTCGTTCGACGCCACGGGATAGCTTTCCCCGTAGCCCATCGCCACCATGCGATCGGGCGCGACTTCCCGCAGGGCCAGGTGGTTGCGTACACCCTCTGCACGTCGTTCGGACAGGCCGAGGTTGTAGGCTTCCGAGCCCGTGGAGTCCGTGTGCCCCTGCACCAGGATGGCGGTTTTCGGATAGCGCGCCATGACATCGGCAAAAGCGTCCAGCTCCTGCCTTGAGGCCATGGAGGGCAGAAGAATCAACCGCAAAGAGAATATCGCTGTCGAAATCCACCTTCAGCGTCTCCTCGTCAACCCGTTCAACGGTCGCGCCATCGATCGTCTCGAGTTCACGCTGCTGCCGGTCCATGTAGTAGCCGATCCCGGCGCCCAGGCCCGCACCAACGGCGGCCGTGCCAAGCACCTCATCCAGCTCACCATCACCGACAAACAGACCGGCCCCCGCGCCGACCGCCGCGCCAATCATGGCGCCCTGCTTGGTCTTGCCGTAGGGGTCATCGGGCGCAATGCTCGCGCAGCCCAGCACCATCGCCAGCGAGGGAACCAGCAGGAGGTGCCGGGCAAAACGCCGACCGGGCAGCCGTGAGAACAGCGCACAGCGCGCTCCGGTTTCAGGGTCAGGGTTTGTCGTCAATGCGTTCATGCGGTTGCTCCTTGCGCCGCGGGCGCCGTTGATAGGGTTGCCTTGGTTGCCTTGGTTGCGTGGTAAGAGCGTGCCAAGCCCAGCCTGAACCGAAGCTGAACCCGGAACGATAAGCCTGAGGTTCCGCGGAAACGCCCCACACGTTTGACAAGACTGTCACTGAAGCGGCCTACACTTCCCGAATGCTTCATCGCGCATTTCAACCCGTTCTGCTTCTCGCCCTACTCGCGGCCACAGCGTTTGCTGCCGCTGGCGCCTCCGAGGCCGAAAGCGATGCCGAGGCGCAGCGGGCGGCGATGCTGGCCCATGTACCGGAGCTGCCCCGCGCGGCCATCCTGCGCTTCGTCGAAACGGACCTTGCGCGCTGGCACTACGTGAGGACACGCACCAGCGACGACGGCGTGACCATTGACCGACACGATCCGACCCTGCCAAGGGAGGAACGCTGGCAGTTGGTCAGCATCGACGGCCGGGAACCCACAGAAAAGGAACTGCGCCGCTATCGGCGAGACCGCGAGGACGCTGCCGAACGGGATGAGCAGGAGCGGGACGACGAACTGGTCAAGGTCCTTCAGCCCGGCAGCATTCAGTTCCTCGGTGAAGAAAACGGCTTTCAGCGCTTCAGCTACGCCCTGCAGTCGCCGGATGGCAAGCGGGAAAAGGTCTATGCCGCCCTGGAGGGCGAGCTGCTCATCGATCCGGACGACGGGGGTCGGCCCTGGGTTCGGGAGGTTCGTGTCTGGAACCGGGAAACGCTGCGGCCCTTCATCGGCGTCCGCATCGACGATGCACACATGAGCTTCACCTTTGAGCTCAAGGACGATTGGGTGTTGCCCGTGGCCGTCGACGTGCGATGGGCCGGTGAAATCCTCGCCCTGCGCGACGTTGGGAACGCCATGAGCTATCGGCTGGAGGATTTTCGCCACGCGGACGACGTGACCGCCGCCATCGCGGCATTGAGCGGCGCAAGGCCGTCAGAGGCGGCGCCCTAGACCAGGGCGAATGAGGACCTCCGACCAGGACGAATGTTGGCCTGCACTGAAGGGAGTGTGTCCGCCTGTCGCAGCGTGCCCAGCCAGACCCTCAGGCCCCCTTGGCAATGCGCCCGAGAATTTCATTGAACCCCTGACAGGGCCGCATGGCCTTTTCAGCGAGTAAGGGATCCGGCCGATAGTAGCCACCCAGCTCCACCGCAACGCCCTGGATACGATTCAGTTCGTCAATAATGACCTGTTCCTCGGCTGCCAGGGCTTCCGCCGCCGCAGTAAAACGCGCCTTCAGCGCCGGGCTGTCATCCTGGGCAGCCAGGGCCTGTGCCCAGTACAGGGCAAGATAGTAATGGCTGCCCCGCGTACCGATGGAGCCCACCTTCCGCGTCGGCGCCCGTCCTTCCTGCAGGTAGCGCGCATTGGCCACGTCCAGGGCCCGGGCCAGCACCGCGGCCTCCGCGTTGTCGGTTTCTTCCGCAAGGTCTTCTATCGATACCTGCAGCGCGAGGAACTCGCCCAGCGAGTCCCAGCGCAGGTGGTTCTCGGCCACGAGCTGCTGCACGTGTTTCGGCGCCGAACCGCCCGCCCCCGTTTCATACAGGCCGCCCCCATTGAGCAGCGGAACAATGGAGAGCATTTTCGCGGAGGTGCCCAGCTCCAGGATCGGGAACAGATCCGTGAGGTAATCGCGTAAAACGTTGCCGGTGACGGAAATGAAATCCTGCCCCTTGCGAATACCCTCGAGCGTTTCACGCATGGCCTCGACCGGCGGCAGGATGCGAAGGTCTAGGCCCTCCGTATCGTGGTCGGGAAGGTAGCGCTCGACCTTCTGAATGAGGTTCCGGTCGTGGGCGCGCTGCGGATCGAGCCAGATCAGGGTCGTCGCACCGGTTGCGCGGGCCCGGCGAACGGCCAGGCCCACCCAGTCGCGGATCGGCAGGTCCCGCGTCTGGCACATGCGCCAGATGTCGCCGGCCTCGACCGTGTGCGCCATGAGCACCGTGTCCAGTTCGTCGACCACGCGCATGGTGCCGGCCTCCGGAATCTCGAAGGTCTTGTCATGCGATCCATACTCCTCGGCCTTTTGCGCCATCAGCCCCACGTTGGCGACATTGCCCATGTAGCGGGGGTCGAAGGCCAGATATTTGCGGCAGTGATCGAATACGGCCTGGTAGATGCCCGCGTAGCTGCGGTCAGGAATCATGGCAAAGGTATCGTGGAGCTGACCGTCCGGCCCCCACATTTTTCCGCTGCTGCGCAAACAAGCCGGCATGGATGCATCAATGATGACGTCGCTGGGCAC
>JBCDHO010000120.1:0-7405 GCA_038749855.1 Pseudomonadota bacterium | reverse complement strand
CGCTTGCGCCCTGTCCGCCGGCCTGCTTGCGCTCACACTCGCCGCCTGCGCGCCGAAGGTGGAGGTATTTTCCTATCAATATGATTCCAAGCTCGACGAGGTCTTCATCAAAAAGGACGTGGACTTTTCCGTCTATGAGGCCGTCATCGTGGACCAGATCGAGGTTTGGTATCCCACGGAAGCGGAACCCAGCCCCGAGAACCGCGCCCGCGCCGAGGCGAACCTTGAACGCGCCCGGTCCCTGTTCCGTGAGGCGATCAACGATGCGCTCGACGACCGCTATCGCGTGGTGGAATCGGCCGGCCCCGGTGTACTGCGCCTGACGGCGGAGTTTGTCGACCTGCGGTCCGTACCTGCCGGCGGTGCCGTTCCCGCGGAACTGGAACGCTTCGAGTTTCGCACCGAACCGGGTCACGTGACCATGGTGGCGCGCCTGCTGGACGCAAGGTCCGGCGAAACGCTGGCGCGGGCGGCGGATCTGGGCAAGCGCGCCTCCGTCGGCGGCGACGGCAAGGTGGACTGGGATGCGGTGCGCTATGACTTTGACTACTGGGCTGAAGTGTTCGCCGAGTGGATGGACCGCGTGCACCCGGAAATCTAAGCGGCCATTTCCCGGCCGTAGCGGGAAAGAAACACCAGCAGTGCCCGCAGTGCTTGTCCACAGGGTGGCTGGCTAGAGGTTTTGTGCGATGCGCCAGAGCACACCAGTGGGGTCGTTGAGCACGAAGTCCCGCATGCCCCAGGGGCGGTCTTCGGCACGGGAAAACATCACGCCGTAGCGACCGGCGATGTCCGCCTCTTCGATCATCGTCCACCAGGCGTCAACGTCTTCGACGAGCAGATGCACCATGAAGTTCTCGGCGTAGGTCTTCTCATAGAAGTCCTGGAGCAAAAACGCGATGTTGCCGTCGTGGAAGTAGGCGATTCCTTCCAGATCCGACCCCAGCACGAAACCGACATCCTGGTAAAAGCGCTTGGACAGCGCGAAGTCTTTTGCGGGAATAAAGGGTTTGAGTTCAATGGTTTTTGGTGTGGGCACAGTCTGCTCCAGGGTGCGGCGAAGGCTCAATCCCAGCCCGCCAGCGGCGCTGGCCGTCGGCCGGTAGCGATAGGTCAGTAGCTAGCTCATAGCCGGTCGTCAGTCGCCGCTCAGGCGAGGGCCGCACAGTGCGGCAGAATAAAGGGCGCGGTCCCGTCCGGCGCCACCTTCACCCGCAGCCGACAGCCGTAAACCTCAGACAGCACCGTATCGGTCATTACCGCTTCCGGACTTCCGGCGGCGAACACATGGCCGTCCTTCATGATGGCGATGCGGTGCGCATACACCGCCGTCAGATTCAGGTCGTGCATCACGGCAACGACACCACCACCCCGTGCCGTATAGCGGCTCACGATGTCCATGACCTCGAGCTGATGAGCGATGTCAAGGCTGGATACCGGCTCGTCCAGCAGCAGCCAGCACGGCCCCTCCTCGTCGACCGGCTCCCACACCTGAACCAGCACCCTTGCCAGGTGCACCCGCTGTTGCTCGCCGCCGGAAAGCTCCTGGAAAAAGCGGCCCTCATAGCCCGCCATGCCGACCTCGCCAAGGGCGAGCAGAGGCAGCCGGGAATCGTCACCATGCGCCCCGGACATCAGGCCCATTCGCACCACCTCGATAACCGTGAAAGGAAAGGCCAGCGCCGTGGACTGGGGCAATACGGCGCGCCGGCCGGCCAGCTGCCAGCCTTTCGCCCGCGAGACATCGATGCCTGCGATCTCCACCTGCCCCACGAAGGGGACTTCACCGGTCAGTGCCCGCATCAGAGTGGTTTTGCCGGACCCGTTGGGACCGACGATCATCGTGACCTTGCCAGCATGGGCCTCGAAATCAACATTCCGCAGAATGTGATTCCCGCCGAGTTTGACGCCGATGTTGCGGGCCGTAACGCTCACAGATCCACCATGCCGCGGCGCCGGAGAAGAATCCACAGGAACACGGGCGCGCCGATGACCGCCGTGATGATGCCGATGGGCAGCTCGGCGGGGGCTACGATCATGCGCGCGATCACGTCGGCGAACAGCAGCAGGGACGCGCCCAGCAGACCGGCATTCAGCAGCAGTGTGGTGTGGTCCGGGCCCGTGGCCAGGCGCAGCAAATGTGGCACCACGATTCCGATGAAGCCGATGCCACCAGAAACGGCGACGGCGGCACCGGTGGCGGCCGCAACCGTGAGGATGGCGCCGTTCTTGAGCCGCTGCACGTCAATGCCGAGATGATGCGCGGTGGCCTCGCCCAGGGCGAGCGCATTGAGCCCGCGGGCGAGCAGGAGCGCTGCGCCAACGGCGATGATGATCAGCGGCCCGGCCGTCAGCACCTTCGGCCAGGTGGCGCCGGCCAGCGAACCGAGCCCCCAGAAGGTCAGGTCTCGCAGCTGCTGGTCATCGGCTTTGTACACGAGCATGCCTGAAACGGCAGCTGCCAGGGCGCCGAGCGCGATGCCGGCGAGCAGCATGGTAGCGACAGACGTGCGCCCACGCCGGGTGGAGACGCGATAGAGAATGAGGGTCGAGAACCAACCGCCCAGGAAGGCGGCCAGCGGTACAAGATAATTTCCGACCCGGCTCATAAGGGCCAGCGGCAGCAAGCCACCCAGCACGATCGCCGTGATCGCACCGAGCGCGGCGCCGGCGCCGACGCCGACCAGGCCCGGATCGGCCAACGGGTTGCGAAACAGCCCCTGCATGACCGCACCGGATACGGCAAGCGACGCACCGACCAGCATGCCGAGCGCAACGCGCGGCGCCCGAATCTCCCACAGCACCACTCGTTCCATCTGCGTCAGTGCGTCACCGGTCGCCAGCTTTGCGAGGGCGCCGAACAGTGACGTGCCCGATGGCCCCAGGGCCAGACTGAGCACGCACGCCACGGCCAGCAGCAGGCCCAGCCACAGGTGCGCGGCGCGCGCGCGGGGTTTGCGGTCGAAAGTGGCGACAGCCGGTGTGGCTGTCGCCTCAGCCTTCACCGTAGAGCGCCTTCGACAGGGCCGCCACGGCCTCCGCCGTCCTCGGCCCGAAGCCCAGCAGCAGCAGACCGTTGATTCTCACCACCGCCCGGTCGCGGCCGGCTGGTGTCGCCAACAGAGCAGGAATCGAGAACAGCTGTTCGTTCGCGTCGTGGGCCGTCGCGGAAGTCTGCATCATCAGCACCACGTCGGGGGCCGCTGCTGTGACCGCCTCGTCGCTCACTGGTTTGTAGCCTTCGAAGCCGGTCGCCGCGTTAACTCCGCCGGCCATGGTGATGATGCTGTCCGCGGCGGTGTTCGTGCCGCTGGCCAGGATTCGGCCACCGCGGGTGCTGAGAACGAACAGCACGCGCTTGCGGCCCGCGCTGGCCGCCATGGCTTCTGCAGCACGGATTGACTCGGTCAGCGTCTCATTGACTTCCCGGGCAAGCGCTTCCGCTTCCGCCGAAACCCCCAGGGCCTCGCCGACGGCGAGGATTTTCTCGGTGACTCCCTCCGGGGAAAAACTGTCGGGAATTTTGACGAAGCGGATGTTGGCCGCCTCGAGGATATCGATGGTCTCCTGGGGCCCGGCGCCGTCTTCGGAGATGATGAGCTGGGGATTGACGGACAGCACGCCTTCCGCAGACAGGGCACGCATATAGCCCACGTCCGGCAGCGCTTCGGCCTCCTCCGGATAGGTCGACGTCGTGTCCCGGGCCAGGAGTCGATGTTCCTGACCCAGCCGATAGACGATCTCGGTGACCGAACCCCCAATCGAGAGCAGGTCGCCCTCGGCCTGCGCCATGGACGGTACAGCGGCCATCGCCAGCAGTAAAGACAAAAGCGCCGTTCGCAGTGCCTTGTGAATGAGATGCGTTCTCATTCGCAATACGCTAACCACACCGCGGCGTGTTTGCAAGACTTGCTTTACGGAAGCAACCCTTTTTGCGGACAGACGCGCTGGCAACATCACTCGGAATGACAACGAAACCGCCCGTCAACCACCCCCGACCGTTAACGACAAGCGCCGTCGTTGCGGTCACGGAAACCCAGCGACTCAGTCTTTCTTGATCACCACGGAGTAATCGAGCTTGGCGCCTCGGGGCGGCTCTGGAAACGGCGCGCAGTCTTTGATGAGTTCCATGGCGGCGCGGTCGAACCGCTTCGACCCCGAACTGTCCTTGACCGAGATACGTGCGATGTCTCCGTTCTGCGCGATGGAAAATGAAATAAGCGCTGCGCCCTTGCGCAGGGACGACGGCAGCCGCTCACGCGACAGGATGCGAACGATGTTACCAGCGTAGTTGGAAGCCTCGGCATTACCCGCCTGCCTATTGGTGTTTTGCGCATTCGTGTCTCCCGTCGGCGAGCCACTTTCCGGTGAAGCGACGCTGTTAATGGCGTCGTCCTGGCCCTCGGTTTCCGACGCCCCACGGTCGCCCACGGAGACGTCCCTGCCATTGGTGCTGGGCACGGCTGTTTGCTGGACGGGTGCCGGGACTGGCGCCTGGACGGGTGGTTCGACGGGCGGCTCGACGGGTGGCTGGCTTGGCGGCACGGGTGTGGCCACCCTCGCTTCGGCCGGCGGGGGCGTTGCCACCGGAGGTTCCGGTTCCGTTTCTGGCACCACCTCCGGAGGCTTACGGTCCGTCCTGGTGACGTCCGGCGGGTCGGCTGGCTGCTCCGGGGCAGCTTCAGGAACTGGTACGGGCAGCAACTCCGCAGTGGATTCGGTCAGTGGCTCTGGCGGCCGTGCCGCGGGCGACTGTGCTGGCGTATTGGGTTCCTTCTCGCTGCCGGACTTGATGCCCTGATCTGCCCGGGCTTCGGCGGTGTTCCTACCCGTGTTTCCGAACCGGACTTCGATGCGACCGCCAGCCACCGAAATGGGCTCTTGCGAGCTGTGAACGATGGCGAGCAGCAACAGGCCGTGGGCCCCCAGCGCGACAGCCACAGCGAAAGCCCAGCGAACCCCTGTGCTCTTCATTACGATTGCGCTTGCGTCAATACGACAATCTGCGTGCTGCCAGCGGCTTTGAGACTGGAAATCCTTCTCAGCAGGTCATTCGCGGGCAGCTCCCTGTCCGGCAGCAGCCGGACCGGAGTCTGCTCCACGGGGCGCAGGGCCAGGAAAGCTGCCACCGATGCAATGGGTGCTCCGCGGTAGGAGAGGCGGTTGTCCTTCGAAATCGCCAGTGCGTCAGGTTCCGTACAGCATTCGAGCTCGGTGGACTGGACGAACTGCAGCTCCCGCGGTGGTTGAGCCAGGGTCCCGGCCACCATGAAAAAGATCAGAATGAGGAACACGATATTGATGAGCGAGATCATGGGCTCGCCCCTCGCACGACGCCGGCCCCGCCGCATCATGCTTCGGGCTCACTCAGCGTGATCTCGAGCCCTGGGACACGGGCTGCCAGCGTCAGGACATCGATCAGGCGTTGCGTCATCACCGCCTCGGTGGGCACAACCGTCAACCTCGTTGTGCCGCTTGCTTTGAGTGACGATAGACGCTCGACGAGCTCGTCATCCACCAGCTGTTCGGCACCAAGGCTCACGCCAACCGCCTCGATCACCAGCAGCCGGACCTGCGCGGAATCGATCGACCCTTCCGCCCCTGCGTGGGCAACGGAAATCTCGATCTCGGAAAAGCGTGAAAAGGTCGAACTCAGCATGAAAAACAGCAAGAGCAGGAAAATCACATCGATCAGTGATGTAATCGAGGTACGGCGGCGCGGTTTCTGGCGCTTAAGTCCCATGCTGATCGCTGCCCGCAGCGTTTGCGATCAAGGCAAATACATGGTCGGCCGCCAGGCGCTCAGCGTCGATGCGGCCCTCAAACCACGTCAGAGCGATGCCCGTGGGCATGGTCACGGCCAGACCTGCTGCGGTGGTCAAAAGCGCTACCCAGATTCCTCCAGCCAGCGCGGACGGGTCGACCAGAGCACCGGCTTCCTGCAGCGCCTGAAAGGCCTCGATCATCCCAAGCACGGTGCCGAGGAGCCCGAGCAACGGTGCAAACTGCGTCACGCTGTCGAGAAAGCGAAAACCGCCCTCCAGCGGGGCTAATTTCAGCTCCGCTTCCGCCTCCAGCATCGCTGTTGCCTGGGACCCGGGCGTTAGCGTGGTCGCAAGCGCGAAGACGGGCGCCAAAAAATGATCGGAAGCCTCAAGCGTGCGACGGGCGGCCTCTCGATCACCGGCTTTGAATTCGTGCGCCGCGCTGTCGATGTCGCCGCGCTTACCGACCTTGAGACTGCGGTACTGCAGCCATTTATAAACCACCAGCGCGAGCGCGCCGATGGAAATGATCAGCAGCAGGATCAGAACCGGCCCGCCCAGCTCGTAAATCTGAATGACGGGGCTGAACAGGCCGTCGGCGCTGGGCGTCCCTGGTTCCATGTCGGCTCTTCTTCTTTCGAGTGCGTCAGTTCGTATGGGAAAGCGCGTATGGCTTGCGCGCTCACCCGCCGCGAGCAACTTTGGCTCGCAGCGGGCTGCGTGGAAGCTGCTTTCCTATTAGAACATAGTGGATGCGGTGAGCTTGAAGTTGCGACCTGGCGCCGGCCGGGTGGAAAGCAGCGGTTGGTATTGCTCGTCCGTCAGGTTTTCTACGCCGAATCGAATCTGCGTATTACTCACGAAGGCGTCGTTCAGGAAGTTCGCCTGGGGAAACCAGGTCAGGCGCAGGTTATGAACCGTGAAGCTGTCGCCAGGTACTTCGGTGAGCGGCGAGACTCGATCGTCTTCCAGGCTAACAATGGCTTCGTAGCTCAGGTCGACGCTGGTACCGAATCGCTGGCCAATGGTGAGTCGGAAATTGTCCACGGGCGCGCGGTCGAACTCCACGGTTTCACCGGTCTCGATGAGGATCGCGTCGCTGTCGACAATGAAGGCGCCGTTGAAGTCGAAATAGGTGCCCATCTCAAACGCCAGGGAAGCCTCAACCTCAATACCGCTGATCGTGATTTCATCGATGCCGCTGTAGCTGGTGACGTCCTCGAGCTCCGTGTCGTAATAGTTCAGCTTGAACGCCAGGGCGTCGCCGTCCGTAAACAGGTCAAAGCCTGAGTAGGCAAAGCCCAGTTCCGCCGTGTCACCAATCTCGGACTGACGAATGAACTGCTGGTTTTCCGCATCGTCGATGATGGGCAGACTTTCGGTGCGCGCGAGGCTACCGAAGATCGAAAACCCGTTATCGAAGGCATAGCGCAGTGAAGCGCCGCCCATGGTCGCATCGTTGTCGACGTCAACCGACACCGGCGGGCCCGGCGGGGCACCCGGCGGGCCCGGAGGCGTGAAAGGATCCGCATCAATGTTTGAATGTTCGTAGCGCAGTGCGACGGTGAGCGTCAGCCGTTCCGTGAGTCCGATTTCGTCGATGAGGAACAGCGCATAGCGGTTGTCGACGCCGCCGGGCG
>JBCDHO010000119.1:0-7416 GCA_038749855.1 Pseudomonadota bacterium | reverse complement strand
GAACGGTTAGGCTGGTCGTTTTGCTTACGGCGATGGCAAGCTGGGGTATTTCCGGGGCTGGGGATGTCGACAAGGACACCAGTGAAGGGCTGATGAGTACGGTTCAGCTCTCTGGAATCAACCTTCCGCCATTCCCCACGATCGACGACTTTCCCGTTCCGCCCGCGGCGAGCACCTTTACCTTGCCGCTGGAGAATCGCCTCGAAGACAACGAAGCGCGCTGGTACCGATGGACCTTTCAGCTCCCGGAGTCTTTCGACCTGGAATACTGGGAAGTCGAGCTGGGGGTCAATGACGAGTTTGCCGTGTACCTCAACGGCGTGGGCGTCGCCATGCAGTCGGACACGAGCACGGTTAACTTTGAGGATCCGTTTCCGGGCTTCCGGATCGAACCGGGCGGCGCCTTCGATACGTCCGTGGACAAGCTCAACTTTCTCTCCGTTCCGGCGGACCTGCTCAGGCCAGGGCAGAACGAGTTGATCGTGTTGGCCGCCGACACAGTCGCAGGTGGCAGCCTGTTCCGTTTCGATGCGGACTACGAGTTCGGCAACGAGTTCCGGCCCATTGCTGGCGTGAACGATTCCTGGTTTAATCCGCGTAAGGCCGGCCAGGGCTTTTTCTTTACCTATTTCCCCGTGATCGATCAGCTGTTCGGCGCCTGGTTCACCTTCGATGTCGAGCGGCCTCCCGATTCTGCGACTGCCGTGCTCGGAGAACCCGGACACCGTTGGCTGACGTTCCAGGGACCCGGGCCGGGAGACTCAGACACGGCCAGCCTGACCCTGTTCGAAACGCGCGGCATGATATTCGACAGCGGTGAACCGCTGCCGGAAACGGTGGCCGTGGGCACCCTGGAGGTGTTCTGGCACGACTGTGGGCATGCCCACGTGCGCTACGAACTGCCAGCCATTGATGAGGATGACGACATTCCCCTGCAGCGCATCGTTGATGACAACACGGCGCTGTGCGAGGCACTGCGAGAAGAAGAATAGTCCTCGGGACTGATGCGTAACGGGCATCACTCGGTGCGCCGTCTACGGCGCCGAGACGACCTCGTCAGTCCGCCAGCGCGGCGCTGACGATGCTTTTCGCTTCCTCCTGGATGCGCGCGAGGTGCTCTTGCCCCAGGAAGCTTTCGGCGTAAATCTTGTAGATCGCTTCCGTCCCCGAGGGCCGTGCGGCAAACCAGCCGTTTTCCGTGGTGACTTTCAGACCGCCGATGGGTGCGCCATTGCCCGGCGCCTGGGTCAGTCGACCGGTGATTGGCTCGCCGGCCAGCGACGAGGCAGAGACCTGCTCCGGAGATAGCTGTGAGAGGCGGGCCTTTTCCTCGGGTGTGGCCGCTGCATCCAGTCGCTCATAGACGGGACTGCCGAAGCGTGCTTCCAGGGCCCGGTAGTGTTCAGCCGGGTCCTTGCCGCTGATGGCGGTGATCTCTGCGGCGAGCAAGGCCAGCAGAATGCCGTCCTTGTCCGTACACCAGGTAGAACCGTCCCGGCGAAGGAAAGAGGCGCCGGCGCTTTCTTCCCCGCCGAAGCCCAGCTCGCCCCCGAGCAGACCGTCAACGAACCACTTAAAACCCACGGGCACTTCCCGCAGCACGCGCCCGAGGTCACCGGCCACGCGGTCGATCATGCCACTGCTGACCAGCGTCTTACCCACCGCGGCCTCGCCCGGCCAGTCTGTCCGGTGCGTGAACAGCCATTCGATGGCGACGGCCAGGTAGTGATTCGGATTCATGAGCCCGCCACTTGGGGTCACGATGCCGTGGCGGTCAAAATCCGTGTCGTTGCCAAAGGCGATGTCGTAGCGGTCTTTCAGTTCGATCAGCCCTGCCATGGCCCAGGGCGAGGAGCAGTCCATGCGGATCTTGCCGTCCTTGTCCAGGGTCATGAACCGGAAGGACGGATCGATGGCGTCGGATACGAGCTCCAAATTCAGGCGGTAGCGTTCCGCAATCGCCCCCCAGTAGTGAATGCCAGATCCGCCGAGCGCATCGGCCCCGATTCGAATGCCCGAGGCACTGACGGCTTCCAGGTCGAGGGCGTGGCCGAGTCCTTCAACGTAAGGCGTGCGAAAGTCGAAGCGGTTCAGGTTGTCCGCCTTGAGCGCCCTGGTCCAGGGCAGCCGTCGGATGCCTGCCGGATCGGCGAGGAGCTCGTTGGCGCGGCGTTCGATCCAGCCGGTGATGCTCGAATCCGCCGGGCCCCCGCTGGGCGGGTTGTACTTGAAGCCACCGTCCCGCGGCGGATTATGCGATGGCGTGATGACGACACCGTCAGCGAAGCCGGTGGTTCGTTCACGGTTGTGGCCGAGGATGGCGTGGGAGACCGCCGGTGTGGGCGTGTAGGCCAGATCCGCATCGACCATGACTACCACGTCGTTCGCCACCAGGACTTCCACGGCCGTTATGAGGGCGGGCTCCGAGAGCGCGTGCGTGTCCTTGCCCAGAAACAGGGGGCCGTCGACGTTCGCGTGAGCGCGGTAATCGGCCACCGCCTGGCTGACCGCGAGGATATGCGCCTCGTTAAAGGCAAGGTCGAGGGCGCTGCCGCGATGGCCGGATGTTCCGAACGTCACCTGCTGCGAAGGCTTCGCCGGGTCGGGCGAGCGCGTGTAATAGGCCGACAGCAGTCGCGGGATGTCGTCGAGCAGGTCCTGGGGTGCCGGCTGTCCGGCGAGCGGATGAAGCGCCATGGTGAGTCCCCCGAATTACGCCCGGCCGAAGCTCGGCCGGGCGCAGTCTATGGGCGTCAGGTGTTGGACGCCTCGAAGATGCTCTGGATGGAGCCATCGAGCATGTCGTTGAAGGCCGCTTCGTCCTGTTGCGCCGACAGTCCTTCGGACAGCGCACGGGAGAAGCTCGCCACCATGCCGTTTTGCCGCGCCAGGCGCGCATTGGCTTCCTCTCGACTGTAACCACCGGACAGCGCGACGACCTTGAGCACGTTCGGGTGTGCGATGCAGTCCGCGTAGAGGTTGTCCTGTTCAGGCAACGTCAGCTTCAACATGACGTGCTGGCCTTCGCCGAGCGCATTTAGCTGCTTTATGAGTTCGCCGTGGAGCATGGCTTCGGCTTCGGCCTTGTCCGGGCAGTGAATGTTCACTTCCGGCTCGATAATCGGCACCAGGCCGGCCGCAATGATCTGCTTGCCGATGTCGAACTGCTGCGCGACGTTGGCAGCGATGCCCTCGGCGTTGGCCTGGTTGATCACCGAACGCATTTTCGTTCCGAAGATGCCGCCGGCCTTGGCACGGGCCAGCAGATCATCGAGGCCCGGCATGGGCTTCATGAGCTGCACGCCGTTTTCCTCGTCGGCCAGGCCCTTGTCTACTTTCAGAACCGGCACGACCTGCTTGTCTTCCCACAGGTAGTGCGCGGTGGGCTTGCCCTCGATGCTCCGGTCCATGGTGTTCTCGAACAGGATGGCCGCCAGGATCCGGTCGCCGCCGAAGGACGGGCTGGTGATGATGCGCGTGCGCATCTCGTGCACGAGGCGGAACATCTCGTCATCGCCCTCGTAGCTGTCCTCTTCGATGCCGTACAGGCGCAGGGCCTTGGGCGTGCTGCCGCCGCTCTGGTCAAGGGCGGCGATGAAGCCGGGGCGGTTCTTGATCGTTTCGAACTGGTCGTCGAAGGTGCTCACTGGGTTCTCCGTCAATGCTACAAAAAATTCAAATGGAACCCCCAATTCTACCGCAAGCGCATGGCCATTTCGGGGCAAGGGGGCGGGCACTGCGCCTCAGGGCAGCACCCAGGTGAATCCGATGGAGAAACTGTCGATATCGGAGCCGTCATTGCGCTGCGTGCGTCCGCGGATCCAGGCAAATTTCAGGCTGTGCTGACGGCTGAGTGGCAGGCCATAGGCCAGGGCGATCAACCAGTTTTCCGTGGAAATGTCCCGGGCCATTCCATCCACCGTCTGGTCGGCGCCATCGCCCCAGGCACTGGAAAGTGACGCCCAGCGTCCCTTGTTGAAGTAGCGAATCAGGTGGGCCTGGACCGCCCAGAGCGGGTCGACTTCAAGGCGGGAACCCATGAGGTCGTCGTTGTCGCCATAGATGAACACGGAACCGGTAAGCTCATAGGCCCAGTCGCCTTTGCGGTGGGTGACACCGAGCTGCGGCCGCAGGGTCCAGCGGTTGTTGCCCAGGTTGATCAGCCGCTCCGGATAGTATTCACCCCAGGGAAGGCGCAGGGCTAGGGCAGCCCCGACCACCGTATTCGAGCGCTCGGTTTGGGCGAACTCGGCCCGTGACAGGGCCTCCCCGCCGTAGAGCAGCATGGAGAGCCGGATGCCCGGGTCACGAAAGCCGCGGCGCCGGGTGGAGGCCGGCTCACCGGACAGCTGACCCTCCCAGCGGCCCATGGTGTAGGGCACTGCCACATCCACGCGGGTCGTCTTGCCGAGCAGGGCGAAGCTGTGTACGAAGCTGGTAGACACCGTATAGGTTTCCAGGTTCGCATCTTCAATTTCGAGCACCGGGTCGAGGAAGATGTCCCCGTTCGTTACACCCAGGGAGGTGCCAACCACGTTGATGCCAACGGGCAGGTGCGTCCAGCGCCGGGGTTCCGAATCCTGGGCCCAGCAGCGACCACTGACGAGCAGTGTGATGATGAGCAGAAGCGGTGCGCAACGGATCATGCGCTCATTCAGCCAGAGGTGTGGTGCCCGTGACAAGCGCGGAACCCGCTCCGGGCGCAAGGTTGATGAATATGCGATGGTGGCGGCGGTCCATGCCATTACTCAGGCATGTGCGGCGGGTCTGGATCAAAGCGGGCCAGCGCATCGTCCGCCGGAGTTCGCTGCAGCCAGTCCTCCAGCAACTCGACGTGCTCCGCTTCTTCCTCGGCAAATTCGGCAGCGGTGCGTCGAATGGCTTCCGTCAATCCCCACTGTCCCAGACCGGCATAAAACGAGCGTGCGCTGCGTTCGTTGGCGAGCGCGACCTCGAGGGCCCGGCGGGGCGAGATGAGGTAGTCCATATCATCAATGCTCGCCGTCTCCGGCCCTTCCAGGTCATCCCAGCCAAAATCCCAGGGTGCGATCGTTGGCAAGACTCGGTCTCCGGCCAGTTCCTTGACCTCTGCCGCGTGTAGTCGGCTGTAGTGCGCCAGCTTGCGGAAGATGTCCGCCACCTCATCGTTGTTGTGGACCTCCAGCATGTTCGCCAGCTCCTCATGACGCTCTGCTGCTTCCTCTTCCAGCGCAATGGAGTAGGCGAAAAAACTCTCCAGGTCCGGGATGCGGGAGGCAATGCTCATGCGCGAAACGCCGCTTCAATGCCGTCCAGGCTCGTGTCCGTCACGTCTTCCTGGTGCGGAGTCCACGGCGGGCGCTGGTCGCGATAGACAAAACCCGTGCTCATCCCGTCATCCGCCTGCACGCGCTGCATGGCCTCGAGGGGGTCGTCGGTTTCCGGCGCTTCGAAGGGGACGACGATCTTCTTCCAGTCCATCTGCTCCGGCCGGTAGGTTGGGCAGGGGCTCAAAACGTGCACGAACGCGAAGCCCGGATGCTCCATGGCCTCGACCAGCATCTTCGCCAGACCGTTCGGGTCGCCGCTGAACCCCCGGGCCACGAAGGAGGCGCCGGCCGCCAGGGCGAGGGAGGTGGGCTGGAAGGGTGCGATTCCCGTGCCATGGGGCGTGAGCTTGCTGTCGGCCCAGTCTGCGGCGGTGGTCGGGGATGCCTGGCCCTTGGTCATGCCGTACACCTGGTTATCCATGAGAATGTAAACCAGGTCCTGGTTGCGGCGGCAGGCATGCAAGAAGTGGTTACCGCCGATGGATAGGCCATCTCCGTCCCCGCCGGCCACCAGCACGGCGAGGTCCGGTCGGGCGGCCTTCAGCCCCGCTGCCAGGGCCAGGGCACGGCCGTGCACACCGTGGAACCCGTAGACGGACGAGTAGGCCGCGATGCGTGAGGAGCAGCCAATGCCGGTGATCAGGGCCACGTCTTCCGGAGGCAGCGCCTGGTGCGCGAGCGCCTTCGTAATGGCGTTGAGCACCGCAAAGTCTCCGCAGCCGGGACACCAGATGGGCTTCAGGGCCGACTTATAGTCCTTGGGTTTCGGGGGTGCGGCCAGGGCTTCGTTCACGGCGCTCATGAGTCCATCTCCTGCAACCGCGCAAACACCTCGCCAGGTGTGAACAGCAGGGGTCCGGGGCGGGCCAGGACCGAAACGCTGGCGTTCAGATCGTAATGCGCGCGAAGGTAGCGGTGGAACTGTTTCGAGTGACTCTGCTCCAGCACGAGTACCCGGTCGATGCCTTCGAGGGCCTCTGCCATGGCGCCGGGTTGCGCCGGCGCGAGCAGCCGCAGGGCGATCAAGCGCACCGCGTGACCATCCGCCGCGCTGCGTTGCGCCGCTTCGCGCGCTGCGCCGGTGGTTGAGCCCCAGGTAAGAAGCGCCGTCGAGGGTTGCTCGCCCTGGGTGTAATCCCTGATCTCTGCCCAGAGCGCGCCGTAGTCGTACCCGGTGATCTTGCGCTGGCGCTTGTCGAGTTGCTCTGCATGGTTGGCGCCTGCGGTCGAAGGCTTGCCGCTGGCCTCGTGTTCCAGGCCGTCGGCCGTGTACATGCCGCCGGGTGTCCCGGGTCGAGCCATCGGTGATACGCCGGATTCGGTCACTGCGTAGCGCTCATAGTGTTCAGATGGCGCCGCCAGCGAACGGGCCGGGATCGTCGGCAGCTTATAGGCGGGCGCGGGCACCAGCGCTCGGGACTGGGCCAGATTCTGGTCGGAAAGGACGACCGCTACCGTTTGGAGGTGTTCGGCAAGGCGGGTGGCCCACTCCGTGGTCAGTACGCAGTCGCTATGGTCCAGGGCCCCGAACACCAGGTGCGGCGCATCGCCATGGAGGCCATGCAGCGCCTGGTCCAGGTCGGTCTGTTCGGACTTCGTGGGAATGCCCGTGGACGGGCCGCCGCGCATGACGTTCACCACCAGCGCCGGTGTTTCCGAGGCTACGGCCAGACCCATGCCCTCGAGCATGAGGGACAGACCAGGGCCGGACGTTGCGGTCATCGCCGGTATGCCGCCGAAGGAGGCACCGGTTACCATGTTGATCGATGCCAGTTCATCTTCGGCTTGAAGCAGGGAGCCGCCGAGCTGCTCGAGCCTCGGTGCGAGCCATTCGAGCATGTCGCTGGCCGGCGTAATCGGATAGGCCGCTGCGAAACGGATTCCACCCCGCAGGGCGCCCAGTCCGCAGCCTTCGTTGCCGGTCAGGTTCCAGTGCTCGCTGGCATCACTGGCTTCATCGGCGTCACTGGCCCAGGGCAGCGCCCAGGGTGAGGTTCCCTCCGTGCTCACCGTATTGGCAAGTTCCGTTCCGGCGGCGTGGCCTGCGTCGAACGCCTGGGTCGAGGCGCCGATGATGGCAGAGCCCTTCGCGGCAAAGCGCGCCTCG
>JBCDHO010000118.1:0-7455 GCA_038749855.1 Pseudomonadota bacterium | reverse complement strand
TGGCCGCCATCAGCCGGGCCTCATCGACCAGGCCGTAGCGCAGCAACTCGAA
Organism: Pseudomonadota bacterium; assembly: GCA_038749855.1. Taxonomy (GTDB): domain Bacteria; phylum Pseudomonadota; class Gammaproteobacteria; order Xanthomonadales; family SZUA-36; genus Marinihelvus. The sequence goes on along the minus strand of JBCDHO010000118.1, from coordinate 7,403 downwards.
GGCCAGCAAATCACGCATCTGCGTGGTTCCCGGATCCACCTCCAGCACCCGCAAGCCTTCGCGGATTGAACCGGTCACATCACCGAGCACACGCAGCGTCACCGACTCGGAGGACAGGCCCCAAACTGGATCCAGAACGTTGAGGCGCGCCTGGAGCGCCTCGACCTCGCCGGGCGCCCCGGCACGATGGGCGACGAGATGGCCAATGCCGTTAAACAGCGAAAGGATCGACGTCGGATCGCGTTTGACCATCTCCCGGACGAGCGCGAGCCTTGGCTCAAGATCACCCGCTTCGGCAAGGCTGTTGAGTAGCCAGCTGTAGACCATGCCGTTTGCGGGGTTGATCTCAAGGGATTGGCGCAGCAGCGCGACCGATGAGTCCAGCTGGCCCAGGTCAAAGGCCATCAGGCCCTGAATGGCGAGCACGTCTGCGTCGGCAGGGGCCAGCGATGCTGCCCGCTCGAGCAGCGGTGCAGCCATGGCGACGGCCTCCGCGCCCGGAATGCTGCCGTAGGTGCTGCCGCCCTGGCGCAAGAGCAGGATCGCCAGGGCCTCGCCGGCCAGCGCCTGCGCAAAATTCGGGTCGCGCTCGTGGGCCGCCTGGAACGCCTCGCGCGCCTCGGTGATTGAGGCCTCGCTCCGCTCATCAAGCAGCGCACGGCCCTGGAAATAGGTCTCCAGGGCAACGAGGTCGGCCGTGGGCAGCTGGGAAAGCCGTGCCTCGTCACTCGCGGTCAGCGTTGCCGCGAGCGCACCGGTCACGGCCCGGGCAATCTCATTTTGCACATCGAAAATATTGTCCGTGGTGAGCTGCCGATCGAAGGTCTCCGCCCAGAGGTAGCTTTCGGTCCGTGGGTCAACGAGCTGCAGGCTGACGCGCAGCTGGTCGCCCGCGCGCTGCACACCGCCCTCAAGCACCGTCGCCACCTGGAGCACCTGGGCAACCTCCCCGGTCGAGAGATTCTGATCAGCGACACGCATGACCGACGAACGGGCAACAACGCGGAGCGCGTCGATCTGTGCGAGTGCAGTCAGCAAGCCATCGTGCATGCCGGCCGCGAAAGTGTCCCCATCGGCCTCGGCGCCGAGGCTGCGCAGGGGCAGCACGGCGACTGAGGCATCGGAGGGCAGGTCAAGCGATGCAGACCCGGCGCCGGAGCCCGTAGTGTCGGCCGGTCGCTCTGATGGAGCTTCCACCAGGCCCGGTGCCGTTGGCTCCGTCCCGGAACGCAGCACAAACTTGTCCAGGGCGAAGTAGCCAAGTGCAAGCGCAAGCACAACGATAATGACTCGATCCAGGCGCCGCCCCGTTGTAGCGGTCACCGACGCTCCACGGTCCACTTCCGACTCGCGCTTGATGCCCTCGGGGGTCCACTCAAACACCCAGGCCAGGACCAGGACCAGCGGCAGGCCGATGGCCAGAGCGATGATCAACACCTGCAGGCCGGCCTCGGGCAGCTGCCAGGCCTCGAAGACGATCTCCGAAATCTGCAGCAGCAGCCAGCCGCCCGCCGCGTAGGCCAGGCCCACGCGAATGACATTCCGGCGTTGTAGCTCCTGGATCAGGGACATAGATCGGGTCTCGCGGCGGTGCGGGTCGTCGTGCCTTGGCCGCGACTATAGCACCGGGCCCGTGACTCAGGCCTCGCCGGAGCGCGCCGCACTGGGCGCCTTCCCGGTCCACCCGCGGTAGGCGCGGGTAAAGCTGCTGGGCTCGCTGAAGCCGAGCAGGTAAGAAATTTCGGTCAGTGAGAGCTGTTCATCGGCGATGTAGCGCTGGGCCAGGCTGCGCCGCACGTCATTGAGCACGTCACGAAAGCTCAGACCCTGGTCCTCAAGGCGCCGCCGCAGCGTACGGTCGGTCATGTGCAGCTGCTCGGCGATGCGCACGGCCGTGATGTTGCCTTCGGGCAGGCACTCGAACAGGGCCGCACGGACCTGGCTGAGGATGTCGGTCTTGTCGCGAAAGGCCAGGTAGCGGACCACCATCTGTTCCGTGGCCTGTTCCAGCTCGGGTAAGCCCCGGGGCGTCGGCTGGTTCATGACACCCATCGGCAGCACGAGCAGTTCGCGCGGCGCATCGAAGACCAGCGGACACCGAAAGTGTTCTTGAAACACCTGCAGGGACTCGGGCGGGGCAACGCTGAATTCCACGCGCAGTGGATTGGCATCCGGGCCCGCGATGCGTCGGTGCAGGTGTACCAGCAGCGCCATAACCATAAAAATCTGCGAGCGAATCGGCGACCAGTCGCCCTCCCAGGCGTAGCCGATATGTACCTCGTCCTCGCGTTCGCCGGCGCCCTCGTCCAGGCTCAGCTGGAACGTATCCGACTCCACGCGCGAGTGGCGCTTCATCTTGCACCAGGCATCACCGGGCGTGGCGCTGGCCAGCCAGGCATAGCCCAGCGGGCCCATGTGCGAGGGGTGAAAGGTGTTGACCACGCGCAGCCCCAGCGCCTCGTCGCCCGTCGCCTCGCAGGCCACCCGGTGCAGCTCGTTCATCTGCGGGCGGCTGAGGCGGGCGTTCTTGTCGAAGCGCAGGGCCGGATCAATACCGGCCCGTTCGAAGACTGGACGCGGATCGATGTCGTAGGAGCGAATCAGCTCCCACAGGTAATCGGTCGCCGGTGCATAAACGGACATGAAGACCCCCCGGAATCCAGTACGGCCTACAGCGTAGCGAATAACCACTCCCTTCGCAGGTGCGAGACACTTGACCTGCAGCAAGCCGCAATCACGAAGCGTGGTTACAATGCACCCTGTGAACGAACGCGTATCCACCCTGCCCGTAAAGCTTCCCCCGGCGAACAACACCCAGGCGACTCTGCCGGGCACCCTGGCGGTTGCCTGGGGCGTTGGCGGCTTCGTGCTGCTCATGGGGTTCGCGCTCTGGCGCCTGGTGCCCCTGGCGCGCGAGAGCTTTGACTATGCCTGGGGCTGGCACCACGCCGCTGTCTTCGCCATCAACCTGGCCTTCATGGCCTGGACCGAAGGCTACCGGGGCTTTCAGCAGGCCTTCTCACCGCGCTTCGGCGCCCGCTGCCACCACCTGCTGCACCACGCGACCTGGGGCCAGGCCCTGCTGGCGCCGCTGGTCACCATGAACTTTATCTGCGCGCCGCGCCGGCGCGTGATCGTGGCCTGGGCGCTGACCATCGGCATCATCGCCGTGGTGCTGCTGTACCGGCAGCTGCCCCAGCCCTGGCGGGGCATTCTCGACGCCGGGGTTGTGCTCGGCCTGGCCTGGGGACTCATATCCACTTTGGTCCACGTGGTCCTGGCGCTAAGGCGCGGCCCCGGCGTCGACCCGGAGTTTCGCGGCTAGAGCAGGGCCGCGACCCGTCGCCGGAGCAGCGGTACCACCTCCGCCTCGAACCAGGCATTTTTTCTCAGCCACAGATTGTTGCGGGGGCTGGGGTGGGGCATGGGCATGAGACCGGCACTCCCATGGTCGCAGCGACGCACCGTCTCCGCCAGCGTAAGCCCCTTCGCTTCCGGCAAGTGCCAGGCGATCGCGTACTGTCCAAGCACCAGGGTCAGTTCGATGTTCGGGAGCTGTGCAAGCAGGGGGGCCCGCCAGGTGGCGGCACAGCGCTTTTTCGGCGGCAGATCGCCCGATTTGCCTCGCCCCGGATAGCAAAAGCCCATGGGCGCGAGGGCGATGCGCCGGGCATCATAAAAGGTCTCTGGGTCGACACGCATCCACTCCCGCAGCCGCACGCCACTGGGGTCGTCGAAGGGAATACCGCTGGCATGCACGGCCGTGCCCGGCGCCTGCCCCACGATAAGGATGCGCGCCCGCGCGTCGGCCTGGACCACCGGGCGGGGGCCGAGGGGCAGGTCTGCCTCGCACTGCCGGCAGGCGCGAATCTCTGTTAGCAGCGTGTCGAGGGACAGGCTCATGGCGCACAGGCCTGGGGCATCTCGCTAGGGTTCAACCACGGTTCACCACAGCTTACGTGTTCGGGCCTTGCAAACCGCATAAAAAACGCCGCCCCAGCCCTGTGGGACGGCGTCTTCCCCTTCCCCGACTACTGCCAGCTGTTTGCGGGTGCCGGTTCACGGAACATGCGGCAGCGGCCTGAGTACTCGGCCAGGCCATCGCCCGCTTCCGTAAAGCCCGTGCCGACGATGTCCAGCCGACAGCGGATCAGCGGGCCGGCGATGCGGTTGTTCAGCCAGACCTTGCCGTTGGTCTCGCCCGTTTCCATGTTGACCTCGAACCGGAACTGGTCGTCGTGGAGCATGACCGGGCCGATGCCCAGGACCGTTCCTGAAAAGACCTGGTTCCCCCGGTTCACCAGGGTGTTGGTGTCGAAAAAGATGCGGGTCACGGGCTGGTAGAGCACGCGGCCTTCTACATCGCCGAAGAGCTCGATCGTGTCCGTTGTGTACTGGACCATGCCGCGCGGCGTCGGCCCCTCGGAGTGGGACAGCGCCGTTGAGAAGTAGTGGATGGCCGTGCCCGAGACCTCTGTCCACTCGTAGAAGTAGTCATCCTGGTCCTGGGCCTGGGCGGCGCCGAGGGGCGCCATCAGCATGGAAAGCGCAACGCTCGGCGGGGCGAATTTGCGGATCAGCGTTTTGCGGTTGGGGAAGGTGGGTTTCATGGTGCGACTCCTTGGTTTCCATGTCATCGATTTCCGGGGGCGCAGCGTTCTGGGCTCAGTGTGTTGCCGTTGGGCCGTGCCTCCCGGGCTCGCCATCGATGCTCGTGGAAACCCCTGCGGGCGCTCAACGGACAGGGTGGGCCACGGCGCCTCATGGCCACCAATGTCCCCCTTTGTCCCCCCTTTGATCGTCTTGTGTTCGCACTGTGCTCTCCTTTGTTACCCGGGCAGCGCCCAACTACACTGAACTCATGGGTGATTCGCACAGCGAAAACCGACTCGATTCCTGGAAGGCGATTGCCCGCCATCTGGACCGCAGCGTGCGCACCGTGCGGCGCTGGGAACAGTTGGAAGGCCTGCCCGTACATCGCCACCGGCACCAGGCCCAGGCAAGCGTGTTCGCCTATGCCTCGGAGCTCGACGCCTGGCGTGCCGAGCGGGCAGAAGCGCCATCGCCGGACCGAAGTGGAGCTTCATCAGCATCCGCGGCGTCCGACGCTGACGCCGAACCCGGGCACACTGTCGGCGGCCGTGCGCCCGCGAAGGCCACCACCGCCATCGCCGTGCTGCCGTTTACTTACACGGGCCCGGACCCGGCCCAGGCCTGGGTGTCCGAGGGCTTCACGGAAGCCATGATCAGCGGCTTCTCTAAGCTGGCCAGCCTGCGCGTCACCTCGCGCACGTCCTCGGCGGGCTTCAAAGGCAGCACGCAGGACTCGGGCAGCATCGCCCGCGCCCTGGGGGTATCGCATTTGCTGGAAGGCGCGGTGGTGGGCGATGGCAAGCGGCTGCGCATTGCGGTCCGACTGATTGACCCCACCCGCGACGACCACCTCTGGTCGCGCCAGTTCAGCGGCGCCATGGACGAGGTGTTCGACATCCAGGAGCGCATCGCCCGAGCGGTGGTTGCCGCCCTGCAGCTGCGCCTGGCGCCGGAAGAAGATCGGGCGCTCAGCCAGCGCAGCATCGAGGACGTGGCCGCCTGGCGACGCGTGGTGCAGGCCCGCGAGGCCGCCTATCGCTGGCGCCCCGATGCGCTGGAACGGGCGCGCGTGCTGCTCACGGAAGCCCTTGCCCTGGTCGGGGAAAACGCCGTGCTCTGTGCGGCCATGGGCCGTGTTCTGCTTCAGTTCCGCGAGGCTGGCCTCGATACGGACGAGCGCTTCCTGAACGAGGCAGCGGAATGGACGCGCCGTGCCATGGCCGCTGATCCGCATCACCTTGAGACGCACACGCTGACCGGCTGGCTGGCCTATGCCCGCGGCGACCTCGCGACCGCCATTGACGAACTCCAGGCGGTGGTCGACGTGGATCACGACCATCCGGACGCCATGGGGCTGCTGATTAATTGCCTGCTGCTCACCGGCCAGGAAAACCGGGCCCGACCCATCATCGAGCACCTCATGGCGGTGGACCCCTTGACGCCGCTGACCCGCTGCATGCCCGGCTTCGTGGACGCCTTGGAAGGGCAGTTCCAGAGCGCGGTCGAACCTTATCGGGAAATGCTGGACCGCGACCCGGCCAACCCGGTCGCGCGCCTGTTCAATACCTGGGTACTGTTCGCCGCCGGAAGGGACGATGAAGCGCTGGCCGTGGCCGGGGGCTTCGATGCGGCCGTTCTCGAGTCAACGCCCGCGATTCTCACGCGACGCTTTGCTGCGGCACACCTGGGCACCGTCGAGCAGGTGCCCCTGCCCAAACCGGTTCGCGCCGTGGTCGAGACCAGCGAAATGTTCGCGCGGCTGGCCGCCGAGGCCTGGGCCATGGCGGGCAACGGCGAACGGACGGCGCACTGGCTGCGCCTGGCCGCGGCACGCGGTTTCGCCAACTGGCCCTATTTGGACCAGCACTCGGCGTTTCTTGGCGCGGTGGCAGATCACCCGGAGGTGCAGGCGGTCTCCGCCGAGGTCAAGCGCCGCTGGCAGGCCTTTCAGCCGGCCAGCGCCTAAACCAAACGGATTCGCACGCGCTTCAACGCCTTGGCAGCCCATCCTGGCGGCAGGGCCGACCAGCCGCCGCTACGCCATTAAACCCGCCACGAGAAACCCCAGGTAGGTACCGATCCCATTCCCGAGGCTCCCCACCAGGATGCCGGGCAGCAGTAACTCGTCGCGCCCCAGGCTCCGCGTTAGCGGCAGCACCGTGGTACTTCCACCCACGTTCGCTACCGAGGCCACGGCCAACACATCGGGGTCCGCCTTGAGCGCCAGGCCCCCGCCGAACACCACGAGGCCGTGGATGAGAACCGCCAGCCCGACGAAGGTCAGCAGCTGGAGGCCCAGCGTGCCGAGCTCCGCCAGCGCCGCAAAATCACAGAAGGCACCAATCACCGCCAGGAAGAGGTAGCTGCCGTAGGTACCCAGCACCTGTGCGCCGTCGAGGCGCTGCACGGCAGGAAACTGCGCGATGATCAGGGCCAGCGTGGTGAGGATCAGGATTGACGGCACGGTAATGCCAGTGCCGGACAACCAGCCCGCCAGTGCCACGGACAGCCAGTGCGCCCCGAAGGCCAGGGCCAGTAACGTGGCCAGGCTGAACACGTCCGGCCGCGACGGCTCCGCTCCGGCGGCTGGCCCCGCCCCGTCCGCCGTATCGAACACGCGGCGCGGCGTCCGGGCGGGCATGAAGCGCCGCAGCAGGCCCGGCAGCACCAGCAGAGCCGCCATCCAGGTGGCCGTCATCACGTTGTCGACCGCGTTGGCCCCGGCGTAGAGGATGCCTTCCTGCATGACGTCATAGTGGAGGGCGAGGGCATTGAAGTTGGCGCTGCCGCCCGTGTAGGTGGCCGCGAAC
>JBCDHO010000117.1:0-7540 GCA_038749855.1 Pseudomonadota bacterium | reverse complement strand
CGGGCGAGATCGAGGTCTTTCGTCATGCCTGGACGCAGGATGAACGTGCCCGCCGCGCCGACGTGCTGGTTTGTCCGGGCGTAGGTTTCGACGTTGTAACAACGGACTGTCTTGCGGCCAGTTTGGTCGGGAACCTGCCATCGGCAACGTCACTGACCCTGGCCTTCGAAGCCGGTGGTGGTCCGAGCCGTGGCACGGCAAAGACCAGCCTCGAAAGCCTGGGCGAAGGGGGCCGCGTGCGCAAGGACGGCGAACTCAAACGGGTGCCCATGGCCTGGAAGTCCCGCGAAATCCCCTTCCATCATGGCCTACGCACCGCAGTCACGATTCCCTGGGGCGACGTGTTCACGGCCTGGGTTTCCACGGGCGTGCCGGATGTCGAGGTATACCTGTCAATGCCGCCCAAGGCCATCGCCAATATGAAGCGCATGGCTGCGCTCGGGCCGCTGTTGCGCTGGGGATGGGTCCAGGCCTTTCTGCGCCGCCGGGTTGAAGCGCGGCCGGCTGGCCCTAACGCGTCAAGACGCGGAAGAACGGGTGTCGAGCTGTGGGCTGAGGCCCGCACGGCGGATGGTCGGCGCATCGAAGGCACGCTCAGTGGGCCGAACGGCTATGACATAACCGTGACCGCCAGTCTGGCGATCCTCCAGCACACGCTTGAGCAGGATGTCCTGGGCGGTTATACGACGCCTTCGCTGCTCATGGGTCCGAATTTTGCGGCCTCACTACCGGGGGTCACGCAACGCATCGGCGAACCGCTCAGCGACTGACCCAGAGCTTGGCCTGGCCACGGCTGGCTGATTCCAGGTCGCGCCGGAGCGCCTCGACGGCCGTCTTTGGGACCATAACGGTGAATGTGAGGCCACGTGCGCCGAACTGTTCGTCCTGCTTTTGACCATCATGGCGCTCGAGCAGCTGGTGCACGAGGCCGGAAAGGGCGAAGTCGGCCGTCAGTTCGCAGCGCAACATCTGGATTCGCGGTTCCGTTTGACCGCGATCCAGGCATTTGGCCGCCGTACCGCCGTAGGCGCGGACCAGGCCACCGGCGCCGAGCTTGATGCCGCCGTAGTAGCGGGTGACCACGACCATGACACCGTCCAGATCTCTTCCTTCGAGCACGGCGAGTATCGGTCGCCCGGCCGTCCCGCCCGGTTCGCCGTCGTCGTTATGGCGATGCCGCCCGTCCAGGCGCCAGGCCCAGCAGTTGTGCGTCGCAGCGAGATCGGCAACGGTTTCGTGAAAAGCGAGTGTGTCGGCCTCGGAGGAGATCGGGGCCGCCTGTGCGATGAAGCGGCTGCGCCGGATCGTTTCCTCGTACTCGCAGGGCGCCAGCAGGCGCAGGCTCAAGAGTGCGGCTCCGCGAGGAGCAGGTTTTCCGGAATCGGGTAATCCGGCCACGCGGCCCGAAACGCTTCGAGTGCTTCGCGGGCGGCCTCGAGTTCACCTTCAGCGGCCTGCATGCGAATGTCTTCCAGCCAGGCTTCCGGTGTTGGCAGGGCATCGGGGGTTGGTGACCCTTCCGCCGCCGCATCATAAACAGGGGCCTGATCCAGCTGCAGCGCACGGTGAAAAACCGGATCGGCCGCCTCCTTTTCGGTAATCGGATTCGGCTCATTGGCGGTGATCGGCGCAATGTCGGAGGCAGCGCTCGTCGTGCCGCTATTTAGCGCCTCTAGTGTTTCCTCGGGCGCAGCCGAGGGGATCCTTGATGAGCGCGCGTCGGGGGTATTGCCGGCACTAAAGCGGTCAGCGACGTCCGGTGGCGCAGCCTCTTGGGTTGCCGCTGGTGCTGCGGCGCCTGCGGACGGTGTCGGCCGTTCACCGGACCCCGGCGCCTGGTCTCGCACCTGCAGCAGCAGCGTAACGCCCAGGACCATCACAGCCGTCGTGGTGGCCGCGTGCAGCCAGCCAAAGCTCCAGGGCCGTTTCGAGCCCATCACTTCCGGCTGGACATCGTTTTCGGTGTTTACGGCGGCGCGGGCCCGGTTCAGGATGCGCTGGTCCAGCAGGTCTGGAGGTTCCGCTGCCTCCATCGCGCGCCAGGCATCCTGGACCTCGCCTGGCACCTCCTCCTGGTCGGCGCGCGACAGCGTGGGTGGATCGGATGGTTTGCGTGGGTCCTGGCTCATGGCTGCAGTACCTGCTTCAGGGCGCGCGTCGCATAGCGCAGTCGACTTTTGGCGGTCTCGGGACCGACGCCCGTCACCCGGGCGATGTCCTCCAGGCCCAGCCCCGCATCGAGGCGCAGCGAAATGGCATCGCGCTGCGCCTCCGGCAGCGCGTTCACCGCCGCCCGGAAGCGTCGTGCACGGTCTGGATCTGCCAGCAGCTCTGGTGGCAACGTCGTTTCTTCTTCCGTTTCGGTGAGGCCCGGTGGCAGCGGTTCGGTGGGTTTGCGACTGCGGTAATGATCCACGTGGAGGTTATGCGCAATGCGGAACAGCCAGGCGCGAAAGGGAGCGCGTGCGTCATAGCGCGCCCGCGCACCAATCACCTTTTCCCAGCAATCCTGGTACAGATCATTGGCCATTACGGCATCACCCACGTGACGTTGAAAGTAGCGGTAGAGTGCCGTTCGATAGCGCCCATACAGGGTTTCGAAGGCCTGTGCGTCTCCTTTCCCGTAGGCAAGCATGAGTGCTTCATCGCTGTCCTCGTCCATCTCCTGAGCCTACTGGAAGCATGCCGAGGCTCCAAGGGCGTTCCAGCCACGGAATGTCCCCCTGATCATTAAAACGATGGTCCGGCAACCCCGGGGTTAGGCGGCGGGAGTCTTGCTATGGCTGGTCCCCGTCATTCGGGATCAGCGGCACCGGGTCGACCTGTTCAACGGTGGCGCGAAATGTGCCGTCGGCGAGGCGGGTTCGGATCACCTGTCCGACCGCTGCTTCGTCTATGGAGCGTAGCGTGGCACCCGACGCATCATCTAGCGTCACCGAGTAGCCGCGCTCCAGCGTTGGCAGAGGGCTCACCGCGTGCAGCGTACGGGCCAGGGCCTGAAGCTGCTGCTGCCGCCGCGGTACCAACAGGGGGAGCGTGGCATTGAGTCTGCCGGCAAGGGGCGGCAGTCGCCGTTGCTGTTCCTGAACAAAGCGCTCCAGGGCGACCCCTGCGCGTTGGGCCAGCGCTTCGAGTTCCTGGCGCTGCTGGCGAAGCCGTCGCTGGGGGTGCTGTTGACGCAGCCGCTCGGTGGTCTCATCCAGGCGCTGGGCCAGAGCTTCAACACGGCCAACGACCCGCCGGGAAAGCTGCTCACCGAGCTGATCAAAGCGCCGGCGCCAGTCGCCGAGGTCGGGGGTTAGCAATTCGGCGGCAGCCGAGGGTGTTGGTGCGCGCAGATCGGCGACGAAATCGCTGATGCTGACGTCAGTCTCATGGCCGACTGCGGAAACCAGTGGAATGCTGCTTGCATGGATCGTCCGCGCCACCGCTTCATCATTGAAGGCCCAGAGGTCTTCCAGGGAGCCGCCACCCCGCCCGAGGATCAGCGCCTGGGCCCAGCCCGAGCGGTTCGCTGCTTCCAGGGCGCGGACGATGGCCGGGGGGGCTTCGGCACCCTGGACCGGAACCGGATAAAGCCGGACCTGGGCGAGCGGCCAGCGCCGGCCGAGAACCTGGAGCATATCCTGGATGACGGCGCCGCTCGGGGATGTAATGACGCCGATCCGGCGCGGTGCTTCGGGCATGGGGCGTTTGGCCTGGGCATCGAACAGGCCCTCCTGCTGAAGCTGGCGCTTAAGCCGCTCGAAGGCGGCCCGCAGACGACCTTCACCGGCTTCCTCCATGGTGTCGGCGATCAGCTGGAACTCACCGCGGGGTTCATAGAGTCCAAGTCGCCCGCGCACCTGCACCAGCTGGCCGTTTTCGGGCCGGAAGCCGAGGGAACGGGCGTTACCGCGGAACAGCGCGCAGCGCAGCTGTGCCTTCTCGTCCTTGAGGGTGAAATAGAGATGTCCCGAGGCGGGCCGGGCCAGGTTGCTGAGCTCGCCCTCAATCCACAGTCGGGGGAAGCCGGCTTCAAGGTGCAGCCGCACCTCGCGGTTGAGCTCAGTAGGGGTGTAGACGTTGCGCATGGACGCGATGATAAACTCCTGCGCATCCCCCGTCCCGGAGTAGACCGGATGACTCGCTGCTCACCAGCGCCCTGGCTTGCGCCCCGTTTCGTTCTACCCCTGGCCGCGTTGATCCTGCTGTCGGCCTGCGCCCCGGAGACGCAAGGCACCGCAGGAGAGACCGCCAGCCGGGATTCAGCCGGCACGACGAACGTATCGCCGGTGTTGTCGGTGACCGAAACGAATGACGACCAGTCCCCGCAAAGCCGGGTGACCGTCATCCACGGTGGCTTGATTCATACCATGGAGCCAGGTCAGCTGGGGGCCAGCGCCATGGCCTTTGACGGCAGTGGCCTCATCCTGGCCGTGGGCGAGGATTTGGACACGCTGGCCGCCTACCCGCAAGCGGAGCGCATCGATCTCGCAGGACGCACGGTGATTCCCGGAATGATCGATTCGCACGGACATCTACACGGCCTGGCTGAGTCCATGACCCGGGCTGATCTCATGGGCACGGTGTCGCTGGAGGACGTCATTGATCGCCTCAAGCAGCACGAGGCGGCATTGGGTGAGGAAGACTGGCTGCTCGGCCGGGGCTGGGACCAGAACGATTGGCCGGGTCAGACGTTTCCCAGCCGCCAGGACCTGGATGAGCACTTTCCGGATCGGCCGGTCTGGCTGCGCCGGATCGACGGTCATGCGGCCTGGGGCAACAGTGCGGCGCTCGCCCGAGCAGACCGGGACCTGTCCGGCGACTGGCAGGTCGAAGGCGGAATGATCCATCGGGATGTGGACGGGCAGCCTACGGGCATCTTTATCGACAAGGCCATGACCTTCGTTGAGTCGGTCGTGCCGCCAACGTCGGACACGGTGATGATGGAGGCGATCGATCTGGCGCTTCGCGAGTTACTCCGCCTTGGCTTGACAGGCGTTCATGACCCGGGCCTTAGCCGGGAGGCAGTGAGCCGATTCCAGCGAAAGCTTGACCAGGGTCTCCTGCACACCCGACTCTACGCCATGACGGACGGGGCCGGCGATACGCTCGAGTGGCTGTGCGAGCGCGGGCCGATCGAGGATCCGTCCGGGCGCCTGTTTATGCGCTCAACCAAGTTATATGGCGATGGCGCCCTGGGCAGTCGTGGCGCGGCGCTGCTCACGGACTACAGCGACGATCCCGGCAACCGTGGCCTACTGTTCCTGGAGGCCGGGGCCATGAAGCAGCAGCTGGACAAGGTGCTTGCCTGTGGATTTCAGGCCGGCGTACACGCCATTGGGGATCGCGCCAACCGTGTCGTCATCGACGCGCTCGAGGCCAGCATGGCCGGCCATCCCGACAACCCCGGACGACACCGGGTGGAGCATGCCCAGGTGCTCACGGCCAAAGACCTGGATCGCTTTGCCGACCTGGGCATCATCGCGGCCATGCAGCCCACCCATGCGACCAGCGACATGTACTGGGCCGAAGATCGTGTCGGTTCGCGGCGTATCCGCTTTGCCTACGCCTGGCGCAGCCTCCTCGACAGTGGCGCCAGCGTTGCCTTTGGATCGGACTTTCCGGTCGAAGCGGTCGATCCGCGTCATGGGCTCTACGCTGCTGTAAGTCGTATGGACCTCGCCGGGACGCCGGAAGTCGGGTGGTACCCGGAAGAACGCGTTACCCGCGAAGAAGCGCTTCGGGGTTTTACGCTGGATGCCGCCTATGCGGGGTTCATGGAAGAGATGGTTGGCTCACTGGCGGTCGGCAAGCGGGCGGATTTTGTGGTCCTGGACCGCGATTACATGACCATTCCGCTGGAAGAGATCCCAGAGATGAAAATCCTCGAAACGTGGCTGGACGGAATCCGCCTCCACCCCCGCTAGGCCCGAGCAGGAAAGAAACGTAAGACGGCTGGGCATCAGCGCACCAGAAACGGATAAAGGGCCACAGAGGCGAAAGCGCACCGTTCGAATGGACCACCAATGCAAAGGGCAGGGTAGGCGGCTATAGCGTCGCCGGTCGGTCACGCGTTATAATGAAGCGCTAATCCACGACGCCCGGGCTCGTCCCGGGCGTTGGCGTATCCCGGTCCCCGGGAGCTCATCACTGGAGCTTAAACGTATGCGACTGATTGGCGAAGCCCTCACCTTTGACGACGTTTCCCTCGTCCCCGCCTACTCGGATGTCCTGCCCAAGGACGTCAGCCTGAAAACGGCCCTGACCCGCGATCTGAGCCTGAACATGCCGCTCATGTCGGCAGCCATGGATACGGTGACCGAGGCGCGTCTGGCCATTGCCATGGCACAGGAAGGTGGCATTGGTGTGCTGCACAAAAACATGAACATCGAAGGGCAGGCGAACCAGGTCCGCATCGTCAAGAAATACGAAGCGGGCGTGATCAAGGACCCGATCAACGTCAGCCCCTACACGACGATCCGGGAGGTGCTCGACCTGACGCACCGTCACAACATTTCCGGGGTGCCGGTCGTGGACGGTGATGAGCTGGTGGGCATCGTGACCAGCCGCGACATGCGCTTCGAGCGTCGTCTCGATGACCCGGTGCGCAACATTATGACGCGCAAGGACGACCTGGTAACGGTCCAGGAAGACGCGAGCCAGGACGAGGTGCTGCAGCTCCTGCACACGCATCGCATCGAGAAGGTGCTGGTCGTCAACGATGCCTTCCAGCTGCGTGGTCTGATCACGGTTAAGGACATCCAGAAGTCCAGCGACTTTCCCAACGCGGCCAAGGACAGCCAGGAGCGGCTGCTGGTTGCTGCTGCCGTGGCGGTCGGCGGAGATACGGAGGACCGTATCGAGGCCCTGGTCGAGGCCGGCGTCGATGTGATCGTCGTTGATACGGCCCACGGACACACGCGCGGCGTGCTGGACCGGGTCAGCTGGACGAAGAAGCGTTTTCCCCACGTACAGGTCATGGGTGGCAATATCACGACCGGCGAGGGCGCTCTGGCCCTCGTGGAGGCCGGCGCCGATGCCGTAAAGGTCGGGCAGGGACCGGGTTCCATTTGCACAACCCGCATCGTGGCGGGCGTCGGCGTGCCGCAGGTGACGGCCGTCGTGAACGTCGCTGAAGCACTGAAGGGCAGCGGCGTGCCCCTGGTCGCGGACGGCGGTATTCGCTTTTCCGGCGACATGGCCAAGGCCATCGCGGCCGGCGCCCATACGGTGATGATCGGCAGCTTGCTTGCCGGTACGGAAGAAGCGCCGGGGGAGGTCGAACTCTTCCAGGGGCGTTCTTACAAGTCTTACCGCGGCATGGGCTCACTGGGCGCCATGCAGCAGGGTTCCAAGGACCGCTACTTCCAGCACGATGCGTCCGCTGACAAGCTCGTGCCCGAGGGCATCGAGGGGCGTGTCCCCTACAAGGGTTCACTGTCCGGTGTGGTTCACCAGCTGCTGGGCGGCCTGCGCTCCTCCATGGGGTACATGGGCTGTGACAGCGTCGAACGCTTTCGTACGGAAGCACAGTTTGTGCGGATCACCAACGCCG
>JBCDHO010000116.1:0-7602 GCA_038749855.1 Pseudomonadota bacterium | reverse complement strand
CCCTGCTTCTCGGTGAGACGCTGGGCATCGGCTATGAGGACTGGACGCATTGCCAACCCGCCCCGTGGGCGGTCGCCCGCGTGTACGGCGGCAGCTGGGGGTCCGGTGCCGTGCCCACGGTAACCGCCCGGTCGCAGGGCAACCAATGCGTCCAGTCCTCATAGCCGATGCCCAGCGTCTCACCGAGAAGCAGGGCCCGGAATCCGGTGCAATCGATGAACAAATCGGCGCCAAGGCGCGTGCCATTGTCCAGTGTGATGGAGGCGATGTGCCCGGATTCCGGGTCCTGGTGAACGCCCTGGATGCGGCCTTCCACCCGTTGCACCCGGTGCGCTTCGGCAAAGGAGCGAAGGAACGCCGCGTAGCGTCCGGCGTCGACGTGGTATGCATGGCGCAGCTGCGACAGCGGTGAGCGCGGGTCCTGCGTATTGGGGCGCAGAAAGCGGTTTTCTCTGGCGGCGCGCGCATTGATGGACCAGGCCTCCAGCGGGCGCGTTTCGCCGGCCAGGCGGCAGCGGGCCCAGTGCTGATGAAAGGGCAGGCCATCCCGATCCATCCCGAACTGGCCAAAGGGGTGGAAGTAGCGTTCGCCACGCTCGCCCCAGTCGACAAACTCGATGCCGAGCTTGAAGGTCCCGCCGCAGGCGCTGAGAAAGGTGTCCTCGTCGATGCCCAGCATCGCGTTGAAGTCTGCCAGCGTCGGCAGGGTGGCTTCGCCGACACCGACCGTGCCAATGGCCTCGGATTCGACGAGCGTCACCTGCACCTCCGGCGGCAAAAAGCGTCCGAGTGCCGCGGCGCTCATCCAGCCCGCCGTGCCGCCGCCGGCGATGAGCACGGAGCGAATGGCGCTGTCGTTCATGGGCGCGCCTCCCGGATCGTCGCCTGCATTGCGGCAAAATATTCATCGTGGGCGGGAAAGGTGCGTGCGATCTGCCGGACCTTGTGTTTGAGGGCCAGCAGGTTTTCCTCGACCTGGTCCCGCTCGATGCGGTCGGCGAGCCGATCGTGGTGGTCCGGGATGACGCCGAGCAGGATAAAGGCTGCACGCCAGCAGTCTTCGGGGACCAGCTGGCTGTCCCTGGGCGACAACCAGCCCCGCCGCGCGAAAAGCCGAACGCGAAGCGCCAGGGGTTCGGGGAGGGTGCCGTCGATGGCCGCTTCGCGTGGCGCATGACCCTGACGCCAGGCCTCGTAGAGGGTGCCCAGGTGGTTCGCTTCCCGCGCGTCTTCGGCGGAGAGCTGGTTGAACTCCAGCGTCTCTGCCGGGTGGCAGTCGCGCCCCGGCAGCAGCGCGACCAGACGCTGCACCATGTTCATGAGCAGCCGCGCCGGGAGACCGTCCAGGGGCAGGACGCTTGCTGCGGCGCTCCCCAGGGCCACGCAGTTGCCTTCCCAGGGCGTGGGTGTGTGCCCAATGTGGTAGGGCACGGCATTGCCACGGGGGTTTCCAGGAGCCTCGCCGGCGGGCGTCCCGGAGGCCTCGCCGGTGGTCCTGTCGCCGGCAAGGTGCAGCGTGACCTCCTCTGTGCCCCGGGGAAAAACCGCTTTCCACCCGGCCTCCGTTCCGCTCAGGCTGGACCAGGGCAGCGGTGCAGCGTCGCGGTGTTCGTGCTCTGCCCACAACCATGCGGCACGGGACAGGGGCGCGGCTTCCCACGCGCTGGCCTCGCTGCACAGCCGACGGTTCGGCCCGGTGCAGTCCACGAACAGATCCGCGCTGAGCTTTTCACCGCGGGTTGTTGTCAGTCCCGCAATGCGGCCGTCGTCAGCGCGCTGAACCTCGGCCAAGGGTCCGCGTGCCTCGCGCACGTCCATGGCATAGGCCTGGTGCCGCAGGTGCTTTTGCAGCGCCCACGGGTCCACGTGACGGACCATTTCGTGCTGCAGGGGGCCAAGGGCGTTGGCCGGCACGGGGGGTGCAAGCGCCGAGCGGCGCAGGGCCTCCGTCCCGGGGGAGTAACGGAAGTAGTCGTCGGGCGTCAGCCGTGTCGAAACGCGGCGCCAGTAATGATGGAAGGCAACGCCGCCAACGTTGATGCCGACGGGACCATGAGGCTTGATTACCGCCTCAAGGCCCGGCCCACTGACGCGGGTGCCCAGGCTGAAACTGGCATCGGCGAGCGTTGCGAGTTTCAGGTCCGAATAGCCGAGGTCCCGGAACAAATCGCCCGGCCAGGCCGGCAGGGCCGTGTACAGGCCATCCCAGTCCTGGGAGCCGCTGACCGGACAAACGGTAATGTCGACGCGCCGGCCGTCGAGGCGCAGCGCGAGCACGGCCGCGGCCAACCAGGCTTCGAGGCCGCTGCCGGCGATCACCACACTGCGCAGGGGTCGGCCCGGATCGAGCTTCATGCGGCTTTGCCCCGTGCGCAGTGGTTGTTGAGAAAGGCCTCGTGATCAGGCATGGCCCGGGCCGCTGCCTGCACCTGCTGGCGCAGGTTTCGCAGCTCCTCGCGCAGCGTGTCCTCGTCAACGTTTTCGAGGCGCTGGTCCCAGGCCTGGGGAACGATGCCCTGGCCCAGGTAAACGGCGAGCCAGCTGGCCTCCAAAAACAGGCCCTGGTGGTATTCCGCCACGCGCCCGGCGTGTCGAAAGCCTTCGATCTTCTCCGCCAGCGAGTCGGGAATGGCCATGGTGCGAACGTGATTCCAGAATGGCGAGTCGTCTCGCGTGGTGGCGTGGTAGTGCAGGATCAGGAAGTCGCGCACGCGCAGAAATTCGTTGTCGAGGATGCGGTTGTACTCTGCCCGCTCCGCGGCGTACTGCCTGTCCGGCGGCAGCAGTTCCACGAGGTTCGTGATCGCGGCCTGGACGAGGTAAATGCTGGTCGACTCGAGCGGCTCGAGAAAACCGCCGGCCAGGCCCACGGCCACGCAGTTATGGTTCCACATGCGGCGGCGCTTGCCGGTGGTGAAGCGCAGCGTGCGTGGCTCGGTCAGGGCCGGCCCCTCAAGGGTCGCCAACAGCCGGTCACGTGCCTGATCCTCATCCATGAATGCGCTGGAGAACACATGCCCATTGCCCACCCGGTGCTGAAGCGGGATGCGCCAGCGCCAGCCGGCGCGATCGGCGCTGGCCCGCGTGTAGGGAAGCAGGGGCCCCACGCCCTCGCACTGCATCGCGATGGCGCGATCGCAGGGCAGCCAGTCGGTCCATTCCTCGTAGCCCGTCTCCAGGGCCTCCTCGATCAGCAGGCCGCGGAAGCCGGAGCAGTCTACAAACAGATCGCCCTCGATACGCAGGTCGTTATCGAGACGGACGGCGAGGATGTCGCCGCTTTCCGGGTCACGCTCAACGGCCGTTACGCGCCCCTCCGTGCGCCGTGCGCTGCGTTGTTCGGCGTGGGCGCGGAGGAAGGGCGCGTAGCGGGTGGCGTCAAACTGGTAGGCATAGCCGTAGGTGGAGGCAACGGAGCGCGGGTCTTCGGACGGAATGTCGAAACGCGCATCCCGGGCGGCGACCACCGGCAGTGAGTAATCGCCGATCGGGCCCGTGGCTGGTTCATGCTGAAACTTCCGCCAGAGGTGGTGAAAGCCGACACCATTTCGTTCGATGCCGAAGGCGCCAAATGGGTGCAGGTAGGCGTCACCGATGCGACCCCAGTCCACGAACTCGATGCCGAGCTTGAAGGTGGCCCGCGTGGCGGCCATGAACTCGGCCTCGTCGATGCCGATGATGCGATTGAAGTGCCGCAGGTGGGGCAGGGTGGCTTCGCCCACGCCCACGATGCCAATGGCCTCTGATTCCACCAAGTGCACGTCGATGTGCGCACGCGACAAGGTGGACGACAGCGCGGCCGCTGTCATCCAGCCGGCGGTACCCCCGCCGATGATCACCACCTTTTTGATGAGCCTCTGTGTATTTTCGGGACGTGTCATTATGGTTGGATTGTCGACTTTGTCCTGCTAAGCTGTCAAAAAATGACAGCGCATGACATTTTCGTTTAGACTGCGCACAAATGCAAAGAAAATGTGCGATCAAGGCAGACGACGAAGCTGCCAGCACGGGACAGAACCCACCGGACCGATCATAAGGCCGGGGGTTCCATAACAACGGGCTCGGCATCATCGGCAAGGTACGGTCGCTCGAGCCCTTTGAATGAGGGTATGAACGTATGTCGCAGAGCAAGTTGAAGCGCTTTACCCGGGCTCGGCTCCCCTTCCACGTCATGATCGGTTTGTCAGCAGCGCTGGGGGCGTCCACCGTTCCCGTGGCTGCCCTGGCGCAGGATGACGCCGATGATGGAGACGATGACGACGAGGGCATGATCGAAGAGGTCGTGGTCACCGGCGTCCGCGGAAGCCTCATGTCTTCCCAGGACCTTAAGCAGAATTCCGACGTCTTTGTCGACGCGGTGACAGCGGAGGACATCGGTGCCTTGCCGGATCGCTCCGTCAACGAGGTATTACAACGTATTCCTGGCGTAGCGATCACCCGCTTCGCCGGTGCCAACGATCCGGACCATTTCTCTGTCGAGGGTTCAGGCACGATCGTTCGCGGCCTCTCCTTTGTCCGCAGTGAGCTCAACGGCCGTGATGTGTTTACGGCGGACTCGGGCCAGGCCCTAGGCTTCAACACCGTTTCGCCCGAGCTCATGCAGTCGGTGCAGGTCTTCAAGAACCAGTCTTCGGACATGATCGAAGGCGGCATTGGCGGCACGGTCAACCTGATTACCCGTAAGCCTTTCGACAGCCCGGAGCAGGTGCTCGCCTTCTCCGTGGAAGCCAACTACGGCGATCTCATCGAAGAATGGACGCCCGGCGCCTCGATTCTCTGGTCGAACCGCTGGGATCTGGACTCCGGGGGGGAGTTTGGTCTGCTGTTCAGCGCCGCGTACTCGGAGCTCGAAGCCCGGGCCGACGGGACGCTGGTCGCTGAATGGCTCGATCGGGTCGGCGATGGCACCCGCGTGCCTTCCGGTGCGGGCATTCGCACGCAGCTTTTCAACCGTGAGCGTATCGGTTTTTCCGGCGCCGCCCAGTGGGTCAGCCCCGACGGAGAAAAAGAGCTGCTGTTCGAATTCTTCAACAGCTCGTACACAAACGACTGGAACGAGTTCAATATCGAGCCCAGCATTGATGACGGCCCGGGTCTCTTCGCCCGCCCCGGCACGAGCTGGGAGTTCGGCAGCGATGGCCTGTTCGAGCGGGGCATCCTCACGAATGAGCAGGGCTGGGGTGGCCCTGAGCCCTCCATTCCGACCAACGGCATTCGCCAGCTGACCCAGTCCCGGCGCAACACGAATGAGTCGGAGACCTCGGACATCAGCCTCAACTTCCGCTGGGCCCCGACGGCGCAGTGGAGTACGAACTTCGATATCCAGTACATCGATTCCACGGTTGAGGTCGAGGACTACTCGACGCAGCAGGCCATCTGGGCGGACACGGTCATTGACCTGTCCGGTGAGGTGCCGACGGTCGGCTACCTGCCGCCCACGGGCCAACCGGACGACTATTTCACGGATCCGACGCGCTATTACACGCGCTCGATCATGGATCATCTTGAGGACAGCGAGGGCAACGAAACCGCCTTCCGCGCCGACGCCGAGTACGACTTCTCGGGCGACAGCTGGCTGCGCTCCATGCGCTTCGGCGCGCGCTACGCCGAACGTGAGCAGACCGTCCGCTATGCCGTCTACAACTGGGGCAACGTCAGCGAGATCTGGAACTCACCGTTCCTCCTGTCCAATGCCCCCGACCTGTTCGGCCCCTTCGGCTTTGACAACTATCAGCGCATGGGTGTGGGCCCGAATGCGATGGCGGCCCTGTTCTACCAGGGCGGGCTGGACCGCGATTCCCTGCTGGCCCTGGCGAACCTGTCGCCGACCACCAGCTGGGTGCCTCTGGATATGCGCGATGGCGTGGTGCCCGGCACCCCCTTCCTGCCCGGTGAGATCAACGAGGTCAACCAGGACACGGGCGCGGCCTACATCCGCTTCGACTTCGGCTGGGACAGCCTCGGTGGCTCGGACTGGGGGCTGGATGGAAACATCGGCGTGCGCTACGTGCGCACGGACCAAAGCGCTGCCGGGGGGATTGTCTACCCGAACCGGGATTCGTTCCTCGGTGGCGACACGCTGCCCGAGCGCTGCACGCCGGAAGCGCCCGGCGAATCCGTACCCGGCTTCTGCCAGCTGCCACCGGACCAGCAGGCCCAGTACCTGCTCTGGGCCGACGGCTCCAGCGTTCAGATCAGCGATGATTACGACTATGACAACTGGCTGCCGAGCCTGAACCTGCGTTTGGGTTACGGGGCGAATCACCAGTTCCGACTCGGCCTGTCCCAGTCCATCTACCGACCGGATTTCGGCCTGCTCAAGAGCAACTTCCTGATCAACTTCGGGGATGACGATCCGCTCACGGGCGAATGGCTCGGACCGGACACGGATACCAGCCAGGTCCGCCTTGATCCCATCAAGTCTTCGAACTTCGACCTGTCTTACGAGTGGTACTTCGCGGACATCGGGTCTCTGACGCTGAGCATCTTCTACAAGGACCTCGAGGACTTCCACGTACCCGCGGTGACCGAGCGTGAGTTCGACAACAATGGCGTGAGCTGGCCCGTGCTCGTCAACGGCACGGGCAACGCGGAGGATTCCGGCGAAATCAAGGGCTACGAGATCACCTACCAGCAGGTCTACGACATGCTGCCCGGGTTCTTCCAGTACTTCGGTGTCCAGGCCAACTACACCTACATCGATACGGAGGGTGTACCGAACATCGGCACAGACAACGTTTCCGGAACGGGAACGGGCTCCGCGCCGAACTTTGATGTCTCGGGCCTGGGTCTGCCCGGTCTCTCTGAGGACACGGCCAACCTGGTGGTGTTCTGGGAGAACGATACGGTCAGCGCAAGGGTCGCCTACAACTACCGATCCGAGTATGTGCTCACGCAGCGTGACGTGATCTATCCGTTCACCCCCATTGTTCACGGGGATACGGGGCAGCTCGATGCGTCCATCTTCTGGAACTTCACCGATAACCTCCAGGTCGGTGTCCAGGGGGTCAACCTGACCGATGAGATCACGGAAACCTATTCCGTTTTCAACGAGGACTATGACCAGGGGCCGCGCTCGTTCTTCCGCAACGACCGGCGCTACGCCATCATCCTCCGGGGCAACTTCTGAGGCCCCGCTCCTCGAACGGACCATGACCCGAAGCCGGGCGGAATGATTCCGCCCGGCGCCTTTCGGGGTTCAACCAGGAAGGATTCATTATGCTGAGCGCATCAAGCCTGCTGGTGGCTGCCGGGGCCCCCGGGCTCATTATTCCTGCGTCGCCGGCCGGCGCCGACCAGGACCGCCAGGAGCCGATCAACCCCGAGAACTGGCCACGCCAGGCGACGACCCTCAGCCGCGATCCGGCCATGGAGGCGCGCATCGAGGCCCTGATGGCACGGATGACGCTGGAAGAGAAGATCGGCCAGCTCATCCAGGCGGATATTTCTGCCGTGACGCCGGCGGAAGCCGCCGAATACCACCTGGGATCGGTCCTCAACGGCGGCGGTTCGGCGCCCGGTGGCGACAACCGGACCACACCGGACCGCTGGCTGGCCCTGGCCGATGCGTTCTGGGAGGCATCAACGGACCAAAGCGACGGG
>JBCDHO010000115.1:0-7625 GCA_038749855.1 Pseudomonadota bacterium | reverse complement strand
GTGCATCAATAGAGGTACGGCATGACGCTGTACAGCGCAGCGAAGCACCTAAGTCGCTGCCGGTTACTCCAGGGAATGCGCCGCGCTCGGTCGCGCAACGCGCAGGGAGAGAAAGCAAGTGAAGACACACAAGAAAGCCGCCGGCTTTACGCTTATTGAGTTGATGTTCGTCCTCGCAGTGGTCGCCATTCTCGTGGCCCTCGCGGTACCCGCCTACAACGACTACACCATCCGCGCCAAAGTGGCGGAAGGCCTGTTCATGACAGCACCGGCAAAGGTAGCCGTGTCAGAGTATTTCTCTGCCACCGGCGAACTGCCCCCGGGCGGCGACCACGAAGCCGCGGGTTTCGCACCGAACAGCCGCTCCACCTACGTCGAGTCGGTCGACTGGCACGAAGACCAACGCATCGAGATTGAGTTCGATGAAGCCGCGCTCGGCCTTTCGACGCAGCTCGAACTGGGTCTGGATCCGGAAATCGTTGATGGTGTATTGCTGTGGCGCTGCGTTCAGGACGAGAACGTGAGCAACGACAACCTGCGCTATCTGCCGGCCAGCTGCCGGGATCGCATTTAACTCAACCGCCTTGAAGGAGTAGCGCCTGGCCGGGAGCTCCAACCGGACAGCAATGGCAATTCAGGCCAGCGCGGAGGCATAAACGGACTCAAGGGCCTGGCGATAGCGACGAGGACAATGCTGTTTACGGATTCGCGTAAGCGCGTTTTGCCCTTTGCGTTCAAGCTGGTCTGGTGCGTTTAAAATTTGCTCGAGTTCGCGTTCGATCCCCCGCTCCAATACGCTCGAAAATATCCGTCGCTGCGCAGTGCCTCGAATCTGGGGAACGCCTATCTCGTCGACGGGAACGTTGACCGTCCAGCCGGCCTCAGCCGGTACCAGTTCTGGCAGCGCACGAACATTGGTACACAAAGTCGAGCAGCCCGCGGCCTGCCCCTCCAGGACCGAGTACCCGTAGGTGTCCGCCCAGGACGTCAGCACCCCAAGGTGGCATCGTTTGAACATGCTCAGCACCGCTTCGTTGGGCAGCTTTTCGAAATGGATGATGCGCCCGGGGTGTTTCTCAATCAGGCGCAAAATCTGGGCGCGTTCCTCAGGCCCAGCGCCCGTGGCATGATCGCCCCCCTCCAGGCGGGAGACGATGTGAAGCCGCAGCGGCGCACCTCGCTCGATCAAGCGATCTACCACTCGGGTAAGTTCCCCTCCGCCCTTAATGAAGAACTTGTGCCCTACGATCGCCAGATCGATAAAGTCAGCGGCAAGGGGCTTTGCACCGTAGTCCGGTATCAGCGCCGCCTGAGGGGGATGGAGCACCATGGTTTTGTCGAGGATTGACGAGCGCCACTCCGGGTACCTGCTTAGAAATCTCGCCTGAATCTCCCTGGCGCACCGGGACAGGGCGAGCAGCTGTTTACAGTGGCTACTGGCCATCGCTCTGATCCCGGCCCGGGTCCGTTTTTCCGATCCGAGCGCCCTGGGCAGCGATGTTTCAAAAGTCGACACCCATGGAAAACGCGAAAAGCTCACGCCATTGAACAGATGAACAAGATCTGGGCTCGGCCCCCTGCCATGCCGATACACGTTTCGCAGCTCCGGTCTTACACGAGCGAAAATTCGGTGATGAAGCCTATTGAGCCGCTTGTAGACGTTGCCCGTCCGCACGATTTGAACGTTCTCGAACGCGCAATCAAGAATGACCCGCCTCGTTGCCACCGTGTCTTGCCAAACCGAAACACGCTGTTGATTTGCTCTTCCCATGGTTTTCTTGTCCAGGCAAGCTGTGTGGACAGAATCTGCATCATACGAAAGACGGCGCGAAAGTGACGCGGAGCCGTGCTCGGGCGGAAGCCATCGGTGCGAGGCGGCCTACTGCATCGCGCTTCCGCCCTTCAGGCCGAGCTTCACACCGAGCTGTTTCGCAATCGACTGCGCGGACCTGACCGCACTCTCAAGCAGCGGGATGCCGTGTGAGGCATAGGATCCGCAAAACCACACGCGCCGGTCCGGCTGCTCATGAAGCTCAGCCAGCCTGCGGAGCCCCTGCAGGGAGCCGGCGTTCACCACCGGCCGCTCGAACTCCGCTTGGCCCAGCACAAGCGATGGATCGGGTTCGATGACCGGATTCCAGGTCTGAAACACGGGGCTTGAACCCGGCATGGCCTGGATGGCATTCATCCAGATCGTCGCCATCGGCGCCGCGTCGTCTTCCGAGCGCAGGAAGTTGACCGGCGCCCACTGTGCCGGGCCGCCCCGGGGTGCCAGTCGCGTGTCCCGGTGAATCACCACCCGGCTGGGCTCATAGGAAAATGCGCTGAGCGTCTCCCGCTCTTCCGCTGAGAGCTGCTGAAGCAAGCGGATGGCCTGGTTGGCCTGCGTCGCGATGACGACGTGATCGAAAGTCGCCGTCCCCTCCGCGGTGCGAACCGAGACGTCACACTCGTTCCGGGCCACGTCAAGGACCGGCGCGCAAAGGTGGATACGTTCCGTGTGCTGGGACAGGCGTCCGACCACCTCCCGCGTCCCCTGGGTCACCCGGCGCATCGACGACAGCAAAAGGCCACTGTTGAGGTAGTCGAGGATAACCCCGGCCGGATAGGCCTTCACGCTGTCTAGGCTGCAGGTACAGATGGCGGCAAACGCCGGGTAGAGAAAGCCTTCCGCGAAATCCGTCGAAAAGCGGTGTGCCGCGAGGAAGGCTTCCAGGGTCGTATCGTCATCGATCCCTTGCGCCAGGGCGCGAGGCGCCAGGCGAAACAGCCGAACGATGTCCCAACCGATGCGAAGGGCCCTTGGCTTCAGCGACCCGCTGCCCTTGAAGAAAGGAACGGAAAAGCCACCCAGCCGGTAATTGTCATAGCGGAAATAGGCCTTCTCGTTCAGGGTACAAAATGATGCCGAATAGTTGATGGCGCCAGATTCGATACCGAGCTGCTGATACAGCGCAGTAAGATTCGGATAGAAACCGTCAAAAAATACGCGCAGGGGAACATCGATACGTGCAGGGTCACCCTCACCGGAGACATCCAGCGAGCGCGCATCCATACCGAGCTGCTCGTGCTTCTCAAAGATCGTGACCTGGTGTTCCTGGCCGAGCAGCCAGGCCGCACTGAGCCCTGCAATTCCACTGCCGACGACAGCGACCTTCACAGCGCTCCACCCAGGAGCAGCACGCCGACCCAGGCCAAAAGCACCCATGCCTGGCTCAAAGAAACCCAGCTGACAAATCGCTTGCAGGCGCCGAAATTGGCTGAATCGGCCCTGATGATCAATCCTGAAAGCACAATGCCTACAAGGATCAGCAGGGAAGGCACCACGATGATCGCGAGCGCAACCGGTGGCAGCGCCAGGTTCACCGCCACCACGAGGCCATAAGCCATTAACAGCAAAAGCAACGCTGCCTTTCGTGCCCGCTGCTCGCCGATACGGACCGGGACCGTGTGCTTTCCACCGACCTTATCGCTTGCGTAGTCCGGCAGCGCCGTAACGATGTTTCCCGCATGAAACAGCAGGTAGAGCGGCGCCAGGGCCAACCAGGGAAATGCCTGAAGTGAGCCCTGCTGCAGGTAGAAACCGATCAGCGGGAGCAGCACGCCACAGCCCAGGCCCTGCAGCACTTCGCCGTGGCCGCGATAGGAGAGCTGAAGGGGCTTCGCGTTGTAGGCCCAGCAGAGAACGACGGCCAGCCCAAGCCCGATGAGAAACCATGGCCGCTCCGCACCGATGGCGAGCCAGGCGCCCAGGGCAGCCAGGATGACGAGCACCACGCGGGCACCTGCCAGCAGGTGCTTTGCCTGAAGCTTGCCGTCGGGCAAGACCCGCGATCCCCCCGAAAGAAAGTAGTGATCGTTGGTCCGGTCAACGGCTTCGTCGGCGTAGTCGTTCAGATACAAGAGATAGGCCTGGTAAAGCAGTCCGAACAGTAACGCGTAGAGAAAAAAGGTCAAACTGAACTGCTGGTGCCGATCGAAGGCAAATAACTGCCCGATCAGCAGAGGCAGAAAGATCATCGGGTGCGCGATCGGGCGGGCGGCCTGTACCCAGGGGCCCATGCGTCCTGGTAGACCGCGGGCCCAGGTCACCGAAGCAGTTTCCCGCTGCGACTGATCGTCATTGTCATCCCCCCGAGCCGCGGCGTCGCGTACTGTCAGAGGCACGACCGACATCGTGCCCGCACGGTTCAGAGCGTAGCACTGAATCGGTAACCACGACCGAGGTGTTTTGTGGATTCATTGACTGGCTGCTGGCGCGCCGACCTGGCACATCGACGAACGGCAAGCGTCCCTTAAGTCGCTGCCCTGGGGATAGGTGGCTTCAGGAAGGGGTTGACGACACCATCGCCCCAGCGGCATGGGCAGCCCGTGTGCGCAGATCCTTCTTGATGAGCTTCCCCGCCGGGTTGCGCGGCAGGCTCGGGATAATGGATACGGTCTTGGGTACTTTGTAGGCCGCCAGGCCGTTGCGACAGTGTTCGATGATGGCATCGCCCTTGACGGCGTCTTCTGCCGACAGCACCACGAAGGCGTGCAGCGCCTCACCCCACTCCTTATCGGGCTGCCCGACGACGGCACACTCGAACACTTCTGGCATGGCCTCGACCACCAGCTCGATTTCCCGGGGATAGACGTTCATGCCGCCGCTGATGATCATGTCCTTCTTGCGATCGGTGATGGTGATGTAACCGTCCGCATCCCTGGTGGCAATGTCGCCGACCGTAACCCATCCGTCGACCAGTGCCGATTCCGTTTCCTGTGGACGATTCAGGTAGCCGTTGAAGCTGAAGGGGCTGCGGCAGAACAGTTCACCCGGCTCACCCTCGCCAGCCAGCGAGCCGTCGTCGCGGCGAAGCTCGACTTCCATATTGGAGAACGGCGTACCGACGCTCCTTGGCCGGGACAGCAGTTCCGCGGGCCGCATATTGGTCACGATACCGCCTTCCGTAGACCCATAGCACTCGTGCAGCAGCCCTTCGCCGAAGTAATCGACGGCGAAGGACTTCAGGGTCGGCGCCAGCGCTGCTGCGTTGGAAATGATCGTGCGCAGGGCATGCTGGCCGCGGTATCGATCCAGCAGTTCGGTCGGTGCGTTGTAAAGGCGGTTCAGGTGCGTCGGCACGACAAAGATGCCGTTCGGGCTCTCGCTGGCCAGGGCAGCGAGCATGTCCTCGGGCTGCTGGGAGTAGAGCAAGGTGCAGCGTCCACCCTGGTAGAGCGGTGCAAGCGCGAACGCCAGCCCGGCCCCGTGGCACATGGGCGCGAGCGCCAGGAAGTGGTCTTCGCGGCCAAAGCAGCCATATTCACCGGCAAGCGCGGAGAACATGAGACAGCGGCTCCGGTGAGAAAGGAGGACGCCTTTCGGCGTGCCCGTCGTGCCGGAGGTGTAGGCAATGGCGAAGGAATCCTGCTCGTCGACGGCAGGCAGGGGGGCCGTCTCATGCGCCGCTTCCAGCGCACGTTCGAAGCCATCACCCAGCAGCAACGTAGCCGGGCGGTCATCAGGCAGGTCCACAGACGCTGCGGCAATCACGAGGCTGGGCCTGCAATCGTCGAAAATTTTGTGCAGTTCTTCAGCGGTGAGCGCAGGATTCAGCGTCGCAACGACCAGGCCGCGTTCTGACAGGCCGGCGACAATTTCCGGATACTCGATGCAGTTGGGGGCGATCAGGGCAACGACATCGCCCTTCTCGAGCTGTCGCGCCACGGCGAGCTGACCCAGGGCGTCCATCCGGTCGGTGAGCGCGCCATAGGTGCGCTGGTTGCCCAGGACGTCAACGAGCGCCGTTTTGCCGGGCGCCGCCTGTGCCGCGCAGCGAATCCCGCGGCCGATGGTGAGCGAGCGGTAACCGGAACCGTCCAGTCAGCCGCTCCGCAGGCGCGCTTCCAGCCCGGCGAAGACCGCCAGGGCATTGTCCCGCAACACCTTCTGCTGGGAAGCCTCCCGGATATCCAGCTCCTCGAACTCCCGGCGCCCACGGCGCGGGTCAATCACGGGCCAGTCGGTACCAAACAGCACCTTGTCGCTGCCGTAGCTGTCCATGTAGTGCACCAGCGAGGCCGGCAGGTGCTTGGGGGCATAGGCATCGATGCCGATGAATACGTTCTCGTGTTTCCAAGCCATGGCGATCATTTCATCGGCCCAGGGCGTCCCCACGTGAATTCCGATGAGCTTCAGCTCCGGAAAATCGATCGCAATCTGGTCCAGCAGGATGGGCCTTGCCACGGAGGGCAGGCGCACATCCTTCTGATAGATCAGGTTCTGACCGACCTGCATCATGATCGGAATGTCGAGCTCGCAGCACTTGGCGTAGATGGGATACCACTGGGGCGCATCAGGCCGCAGCGAGAACCAGTGGGGGTAGCTGTGCGCGCCAACGAAGCCGTGCTCCCGCACGGCAACTTCCAGGTCGTGGAGCTGCTGCATGCCCCGCGTCGGGTCCACGCCCGCCAGGCCGGAGAAGCGCTGCGGATGCGCCGCGACGTAGTCGGCGATCTGCCCGTAGGGAATCTCGAAGGAGCCGCGGCGGAGCGGGTCTCCTGCCCGCACGGCAATCAGCAGCGCATGATCGACCGCCGCCTCGTCCATGATCGCGAGGTGCTGCTCGATGCTCAGCCCACCGCGCATGGCCTCCGGCATGCGGACCTGGTCCATGAACTTCGCGTCATAACCCGTCTGCCCCTTCTCGACTTCCTGGGGGGTGAACGGGTTAACGACGATATCGATGGCGCCGATGGTCATTGATGCTCAGCCATGAGCGCGACGGAAAACTTGCCAATGTCCAGCCGCAGCGGAATGGCATCGTTCTGATACCGGTCCGACAGCCAGAAGCTTCTTGCCGCTGCCCGGCTCGGCCAGCGGCTAATGGCGAAGATGGCTTCGTCCCAGGTACCGCTCAGCACCTCGACATCGCCGCCGAGTTCGAAGGCGATGTAGTAAGCATGGCGCTCAAACATCATGGGCAAGATGATGTCGCGGTAGACATTCATGACGTCCTGATCGCTCGCCGATCCCTCGATTAGCATGAGCATGGGGCCGGCATCTTCACCGGGCGTGACATTGGCCCGCGTGGGAATCGACGGATCATCAAAGCCGGTCTCAGGCACCTTGCTCACCAGCAGCGCCAGGGGCGCACTGGGTCGCTCAATGAGTGACAGCGGCAGCGTTGCCCAGGCGTCCCGGGCCGCTTCCCTGGAAGGAAACTCCAGCACCAGCGAGTGCGCCGGCACGGTGCCCGGTTCCAGCGCTTCGACCTCGTGCAGACGCGCGCTGCCGATCAGACCTGCCCCGTCCAACGCCTTGTCCACGAAGGCCCGAAACCGAACATCCGGTGCCGCGCACCGGATAATGAGCAGTGCTGCCCCTTCACTCATGGGCAAAATCCGTCAGCAGCGCGTTGAATCGCTCGGGCTTTTCGTAAAAGGGCGAATGGCCCGCGTCTTCGAACCGTTCAAGGCGGCTCCCGGATCGACGGCGATCAAGAACTGTGGATGGTTTCCAGCCAGTTTCGGATGGAGCATCTTCGCGAGTTTGACGGCTGGTATCTGAGTCCTCACCTGGACTGGGGGATCGATTTTCAGTCGGCTGCCGACCTCTCGGAGGCAAGTGCGGCCAGCTCCGG
>JBCDHO010000114.1:0-7696 GCA_038749855.1 Pseudomonadota bacterium | reverse complement strand
TGCTGTATTCATGCAGCACGCCATCGATCTGCACTTCAGTGATGGCACAGCCGGGCATGGAAGACAGCAGAATACGACGCAGGGTGTTCCCCAGCGTGTGCCCAAAACCGCGCTCGAGGGGCTCCAGCGTGACTTTCGCACGCGTGGGGGTCGCCACCTGGATATCGATATGGCGAGGGGTCAGAAAGTCGCTGACGGACTGAGTCATAAAGTGTGCTCCTGACGTGCGGTTACTTGGAGTAGAGCTCAACGATGAGGTTTTCGTTGATCTCCGGAGGCAACTCGTCACGCTCCGGGGCGCGGCGGAAGACGCCTTCCATCTTGTTCGAGTCCACATCCACCCACTCGACGGCAGGCCGCTGCGCGGCCAGCTGCAGGGCATTCTGGATGCGCAGCTGTTTCTTGGAGCCCTCGACAACGGCAACCACATCATCGGGCTGCACCTGGTAGGACGGAATGTTCACCTTGATGCCGTTGACGGTGATCGACTTGTGCGAGACCAGCTGCCGCGACTCGTTGCGAGTGCAACCGTAGCCCATGCGATAGACCACGTTGTCGAGACGCTGCTCCAGCAGGCGCAGCAGGTTTTCGCCGGTCGCGCCCTTCTGCCGGTCGGCCTTCTTGTAGTAGTTGCGGAACTGCTTCTCGAGTACGCCGTAGATGCGGCGCACCTTCTGTTTTTCTCGGAGCTGCACCGCGTAGTCGGACAGGCGGCCACGTCGGGCACCGTGCTGTCCGGGCACCTGCTCGAACTTGCACTTGCTGTCGATCGGGCGCACGCCACTCTTGTGGTACAGGTCTGTACCTTCGCGGCGAGCGAGCTTGAGCTTGGGTCCTAGGTAACGAGCCATAAGGTGTTCTGCTCCAGTACTCGGTTACACACGGCGCCGCTTGGGCGGGCGGCAGCCGTTATGAGGAATCGGGGTGACATCGGAGATGCTGTTGATCTTCAGGCCGGCGGCGTTCAGCGCCCGCACGGCGGACTCACGACCCGGCCCGGGTCCCTTGACGAACACATCAACGGTCTTCATGCCGTACTCCAAAGCGGTCTGACAGGCACGCTCGGAGGCGATCTGTGCGGCGAAGGGCGTGCTTTTACGCGAGCCACGGAAGCCCGAACCGCCGGCCGTCGCCCAGCACAGCGCGTTGCCCTGTCGATCGGTGATGGTCACGATAGTGTTGTTGAACGAAGCGTGCACATGCGCCTGGCCGTCGGAGACGATGCGCTTGATCTTTTTCTTCTCTGCCATGTTCTGACTCTTATCCTGTTACGGGCCGTTAGCGACGGATCGGGCGCTTCGGCCCCTTGCGCGTGCGTGCATTGGTGCGCGTACGCTGGCCGTGCACGGGCAGTGAACGGCGATGACGGATGCCACGGTAGCAGCCCAGGTCCATCAGGCGCTTGATGCTCATGGAAACTTCCCGGCGCAGGTCACCTTCAACGGTGAGCTTGCTGACCTCGTTACGCAGAGCATCGAGATCGGCGTCGGAGAGCTCTCCGATCTTTGCATCCGGCGCGACCCCGGCGGCGTCGCACAGCTTCAGGGCGGTGGTCCGGCCAACCCCATAGATATAGGTCAGCGAGATACGCGCGTGCTTTTGATCGGGAACGTTGATTCCTGCGATACGTGCCATAACTTGAGTGCTCCCTTAACCCTGCCGCTGCTTGTGACGAGGCTCTGCACTGCAGATCACCCGCACGACCCCGTGCCGCTTGACGATCTTGCAATTCCGACAAATTTTCTTGACCGAGGCTCTAACTTTCATCGCTCTTCTCTTGGGTCTATCGGCTCGATGCCGCGCCTAGCGGCGCCGGCCGTAGCTCTTCAGATTCGATTTTTCCATCAGCTTCGCGTACTGGCTGCTCATGAGGTGCGCCTGCACCTGGGACATGAAGTCCATGGCCACCACGACCACGATGAGCACCGCCGTGCCGCCCAGCTGCAGACTGATATTGGTCGCCAGCACCATGAACTCCGGCAGCAGGCACACGAGGGTGACGTACAGCGCGCCGAACACCGTCAGCCGGGTAATCACGTTGTCGATGTACTTGGCCGTCTGCTGCCCCGGGCGGATGCCGGGCACATAGGCACCCTGACGCTTGAGATTGTCTGCTACTTCCTTCGGGTCAAACATGATCGCCGTGTAGAAGAAGCTGAAGAACACGATCCCGGCCGCGAACAGCAGGATGTACAGGGGCTGGCCGGGGCTCAGCACCAGGGCGATCTCCTGCAGCCACTCCATGCTCTCGGCGCTGCCAAACCACTGCGCCATACTGGCCGGCGCCAGCAGCAGGCTGGAGGCAAAGATCGCGGGAATCACGCCAGCCATGTTGACCTTCAGCGGCAGGTGGCTGCTCTGCCCCTGCACCATACGACGGCCCTGCTGGCGCTTCGCGTAGTTCACGGTGATGCGGCGCTGGCCGCGCTCGATGTAGACCACGAACGCGACAATCGCGATGGCGATGGCGGCGATGAACAGCAGGAAGATGATATTGATGTCGCCCTGCCGCGCCGCCTCGAAGGACTGGCCGATGGCGGCCGGGAAGCCGGAGACAATGCCGCAGAAGATGAGCAGCGAGATCCCGTTGCCCACGCCGCGCTCGGTGATCTGCTCACCCAGCCACATGACGAACACCGCGCCGGTGACCAGGGTGACCGTGGCGACGAAGTAGAAGGTCATACCGGGGTCGAACGCGAGACCCTGGTTCGCCAGCGTCGCGGACAGCGACATGCCCTGGATCAGCCCGATACCGATGGTGCCGTAGCGCGTGTACTGCGTCAGCTTGCGGCGTCCGGATTCGACTTCCTTGCGCAGCTGCTGGAAGTGCGGATACATCATCTGCACCAGATTCATGATGATGCTGGCGGTGATATAGGGCATGGGACCCAGCGCGAGAATACTCATACGCTCTAGGGCGCCGCCGGAAAACATGTTGAACAGGTCGAGGATGCCGCCCTGGTTCTGCTCGAACAGCGCTTTCAGCTGCTCAGGATTGATGCCCGGAATCGGAATATGCGTCCCGATCCGGTAGACGAGCAGTGCAAAGAGCACGAACAGCAGACGGTTGCGAAGCTCCGTGAGCCCCGCTGCTGATCCTGCAAGCTGTCCCTGGTTGGCCGCCATCAGGCTTCTACCTTGCCCCCGGCCGCTTCGATGGCCGCTTGCGCACCCTTCGTGACCCGCAGGCCCTTGACGGTCACGGCGCGTTCGATGGTGCCGGACAGCATGATCTTAGCGCGCTCGATGTTACGGCTGAGCACGTTGGCCTTGATCAGCGTTTCCAGAGTGATCTCGTCACCCTCGACCTTCGCGAGCTCAGACAGGCGCACTTCACCGGTGACCAGGCCCACGCGCGAGCGGAAACCGAACTTCGGCACACGCATCTGCAGCGGCAGCTGGCCGCCTTCAAAGCCCGGACGCACGCCACCGCCCGTGCGGGCCTTCTGCCCTTTCTGACCGCGCGCGGAGGTCTTGCCCCAGCCGGAGCCCGGGCCCCGCCCGACGCGGCGCTTGGCTCGCTTGGCGCCAACACCAGGCGCCATGTCGTTCAGTCGCATGCTCATTCTTCGACTACCTGTACCATGTAGTTGACACGGTTGATCATGCCGCGCACCGACGGCGTATCTTCGACTTCGACGGTATGGCCAATACGCCGCAGGCCCAGACCAGCGACGCAGGCCTTGTGCTTCTTCAGCCGCCCGTTGACGCTCTTGACCAGACGCACTTTGATCATTTTGCTATCTGCCATTGCCGTAACTCCTTAACCACCGGCCGCACTACGCGTTCGCCGCCCTGAGATCTTCCACCGTCATGCCGCGCTTGGCTGCGATCTCGCCCGGGGAACGCATCTCCTGCAGTGCCTTGTAGGTGGCGCGCACGACGTTGACCGGGCTCGTCGAGCCGTAGCACTTCGCCAGAACGTTGTGCACGCCTGCCGCCTCGAGCACGGCCCGCATCGCGCCGCCCGCGATGACGCCGGTACCTTCAGAGGCCGGCTGCATGTACACTTTCGAGGCACCATGGCGCGCGGTCAGCGGGTACCAGACCGTGCCGTCGTTCAGATCGATATCGATCATATTGCGGCGCGCCGCTTCCATCGCCTTCTGGATCGCCGTCGGCACCTCGCGTGCCTTGCCGCGACCGAAGCCAACCCGGCCATTGCCGTCACCGACCACCGTCAGCGCCGTGAAGGCAAAGATGCGGCCGCCCTTGACCACCTTGGCGACCCGGTTGACTTGCACCAGCTTCTCGATGAAATCGTCGCGGCTGTCGTCGTTATATGCCATCGCTAAAACTCCAGTCCGCCTTCACGGGCGGCTTCGGCGAGCGCCTTGACGCGGCCGTGGTACTTGAATCCGCTGCGGTCGAAAGCGACCTTGGTCACGCCCGCAGACTTGCCGCGCTCGGCGATGAGCGCACCGACCTTGCTGGCAGCATCGACATTGCCCGTGCTGCCACCGCGCAGGCTCGAATCGAGCGTGGAAGCGGCTGCCAGCACCCGATCGCCCTGAGGAGCGATGAGCTGTGCGTAGATGTGCCGGGGCGTGCGATACACCGACAGGCGGATATCGCCCTTGCTGCGCATCTGCGCCCGGGAACGTTTGGCTCTGCGGAGCCGTGCGGTTCTCTTGTCGCTGCTCATGACCTATTTCTTCTTCTTGGCTTCTTTGCGCCGTACATATTCATCCGCGTAGCGAACGCCCTTGCCCTTGTAGGGCTCCGGCGGACGGAAGGCGCGGATCTCGGCGCAAACCTGGCCGACCCGCTGCTTGTCCGCGCCGCTGATCACAATTTCCGTCTGGCTGGGCGTTGCCGCCTCGACCCCTTCGGGCAGGTCGTACTCAACGGGGTGCGAAAAGCCGAGCTGCAGCGTGAGCTTGCGACCGCTCGCCTGCGCCCGATAGCCCACACCCAGGAGCTGCAGCTTGCGCTCAAAGCCTTCGCTGACGCCCTGGACCATGTTCGCCGCCAGCGCGCGAGAGGTTCCCGCCATCGCCGTGCCCTGCTTGCCACCACCTTTGCTGGAGAACTTCAGCTCGCCGCCGTCCTGCTCCACGGCCACCAGATCGTGAACGACCATTTCCATGGTGCCCTTCGATCCCTTCACCTTGAGGCTGCTGCCGCTCAGCGTCGCTTCGACCCCGGACGGTATGGCGACTGGTGCGTTTGCTACCCGTGACATGCCTTTCTCCTGTTCCTGTCTGCGCGGCCTAAAAGACCGTGCAGAGCACCTCGCCACCCACACCCTGAGCGCGGGCCTTGGCGGCCGTCATCACGCCCTTGTTGGTGCTGACAATGGCAATACCCAGACCACCGCGTACCGTCGGCAGCTCGTCACATGACTTGTAGACCCGCAGACCCGGCCGGCTGACGCGGCTGATCTCTTCGATCACCGACGCCCCGTCGTGGTAGCGAAGCGAGATCGTCAACTCCGGCTGCTTGTCGCCAGTGGTCTCGAAACCAGCGATGTAGCCTTCTGCCTGCAGGACTTCGCAGATGGCGCACTTGGCGGTCGACGAAGGCAGGGAAACGCTCTCGTGCTTCGCCATCTGCGCATTGCGAACGCGGGTCAGGAGGTCTGCAATAGGATCTTGCATGGTCATAGTCGTGTTCCTACCAGCTGGCCTTGACGAGGCCGGGCACGTCGCCGCGCATGGCGGCTTCGCGCAGCTTGTTCCGAGCCAGCCCGAACTTGCGGTACACCGCATGCGGTCGGCCCGTCAGGCCACAGCGATTCTGCTGACGAACGGGCGATGCGTTCCGAGGCAGCTTCTGCAGCGCCATCTGCGCGTCCCAACGGTCTTCGTCGGTTGTTTCCCGATCATTGATGATCGCCTTGAGCG
The DNA here is from genome assembly GCA_038749855.1 of Pseudomonadota bacterium. GTDB lineage: Bacteria > Pseudomonadota > Gammaproteobacteria > Xanthomonadales > SZUA-36 > Marinihelvus. The sequence continues at coordinate 1,850 of JBCDHO010000114.1, read as the reverse complement.
CCGCGCGCTTGGCCGCGTAGCGGGCGACCGTTTTCGCGCGTTTCTTTTCGCGCTCTACCATCGATGTCTTGGCCATAGTCTCTTGCCTGTCCGAAACCGGGGCCCGCGCTAGGCGCGGAACGGGAAGTTGAAGGCCCGCAGCAGTGCCAGCCCCTGTTCATTGTTCTTCGCGCTGGTGGTCACCGTGATGTCCAGCCCGCGAATTTTGTCGATCTTGTCGTAGTCAATTTCCGGGAAGACGATCTGCTCGTTCATACCCATGGAGAAGTTGCCGCGACCGTCAAACGCCTTCGGGTTAAGGCCCCGGAAATCCCGGATACGCGGGATCGCGATGCCGACCAGGCGCTCGACGAATTCGTACATGCGCGCGCGGCGCAGCGTGACCTTGCAGCCGATGGGCCAACCCGTGCGGATCTTGAACCCGGCTTCGGATTTGCGCGCGTTGCAGACTACCGGCTTCTGGCCGCTGATCATGGTCAGGTCACCGACCGCCGCTTCCATGACCTTCCGATCGGAAGCCGCCTCGCCCACGCCCATGTTCAGCGTAATCTTCTCGATGCGCGGCACTTCCATCACGTTCGCGCAGCCGAGTTCGCTGTGCAGCTTCGGCCGGATCTCTTCGATGTATGTCTTGTACAGGTCGCTCATTGCTCTCGTTCGCTGTCGTTTCGCTCGCTGCTGCTCTATCCGTCGATCAGGCGCGAATCGGATTTGAAATACCGGACCTTCTTGCCGTCTTCCATCCGGAAGCCGACCCGATCCGCTTTCTCCGCATCGTCATTCCAGATCGCGACGTTCGAAACCTCAATCGGCGCTTCCCGGGACACAATGCCCCCTTGCTTGCCGACGTTGGGGTTGGGCTTCTCGTGCTTCTTGACCATGTTGACGCCGCCGACCAGCAGGCGCCCGTCCTTCATGACCTGCAGCACTTCGCCGCGCTTGCCCTTGTCGCGGCCGGCGATCACGATCACCTCGTCGTCTTTCTTGATCTTCAGCATCTGTCTGTCGTCTCTGCTTGGTTCTGCCTGCGCCGTGCTCAGAGCACTTCCGGCGCGAGGGAGATAATCCGCATGAAGTTCTCCGTGCGCAGCTCCCGCGTGACCGGCCCGAAAATGCGGGTGCCGATCGGCTGGTTCTGCGGGTTCAGAAGCACCGCTGCGTTCTGATCGAAGCGGATGATCGAGCCATCCTGCCGGCGCACGCCCTTACGGGTTCGCACGACGACCGCGTTCATGACCTGGCCTTTCTTGACCCGGCCGCGCGGAATCGCTTCCTTGACCGTGACCTTGATGATGTCGCCGATCCCGGCGTAACGCCGATGCGACCCACCAAGCACCTTGATGCACTGGACCTTCCGCGCGCCGCTGTTGTCGGCGATGTCCAGCATGGTTTCCGTCTGGATCATCTCAAATCTCTCGTGCGCGCTCGTCGATGCTCATCAGCATCCAGGATTTCGTCTTTGACAGTGGCCGGCACTCGGATACGGTCACGACGTCACCGATGTTGCAGCTGTTGTCCTCGTCATGGGCATGCACGCGGCTGGAACGGCGAATGATCTTGCCGTACACCGGGTGCTGTACCTTGCGCTCCACCAGCACGGTGATGCTCTTGTCCATCTTGTTGCTGACCACGGTACCGCTGACCGTGCGCTTGGTGGCCTGTTCAGTCATTTTCCTTCTCCGCCAGCACGGTCTTGATACGGGCGATGTCGCGCCGGGTTTCCTGCAGCAGATGGCTTTGGCCGAGTTGGCCACTGGCACGCTGCATACGCAGGCTGAACTGTTCCTTGCGCAGGCGCAGGAGCTCCTCGCCCAGGTCCGCCGCTGTCTTCTCTCGCAGTTCGCTGGCTT
>JBCDHO010000113.1:0-7712 GCA_038749855.1 Pseudomonadota bacterium | reverse complement strand
AGGAAGTGCACTTCTCACCCCCGGAATCTCCTTCCCTGGGCGAGGCCAACAGCTATGACCTGGTGCTGACCTTCCGCAACTCGCACGGCTGGGTGGGCAGCGGCAAGGCACCGGCTATCTATGCGGAATTCGCGCGCGTACTGAAGCCCGGTGGGGTGTTGGGGGTGGTTCAGCATCGTGCGGCGCGCGGCGCTGACCCCATGGAAACGGCCCCCTACGGTTACGTGCCGGAGGCGCACATCAAGGCGGTCGCCGAGGCGGCGGGGCTGGAATTCGCGGGTGCATCGGACATCAACGCCAACCCCATGGATGAGCGCGACCACCCGGAAGGCGTCTGGACCTTGCCGCCGGGCTTGGCGCTCGGAGAGACCGATCGCGCCAAGTATGAAGCCATCGGTGAGTCGGACCGCATGACGTTGAAATTCGTCAAACCGGCGGACTGATCTCGCAGCGGAGCGCTGTCCCCCGCGGGCAGCGCTCCGCCAACTCCAACGCTCGATCCCCGCTGGGCGGTCAGTGGGGGACCTTGAAGGGGCCCGGATTTCCGTCGCGATGGCGCCGGGCCATTTCCTCAAAGGCCGCTTCGATGGACCGTGTCGTTGCGCGTGTATCAAACAGCCTGTTGGTATCCCGTCCCCGCTCCAGGGATCGTCGCAGCGCTTGGAGCTGCGAACGGTCCTGCCCCAGGGCGATCGCTGCCTCGCGATAGTCGTTGATGCCCTGGCAGACGAGCGCTTCCAGACCACTGGTTTTCAGCAGGCTCGCGCCCACGCGGCCTGCAAAAGTCTCTCCCTGAATGGTCAGGACCGGGCAGCCCATCCACAGGGCGTCGGACGCGGTTGTGTGGGCGTTGTAAGGCCAGCTGTCGAGAAACAGGTCGGCGTGGTGAAACAGGGACAGGTAGGGTGTCAGGGGCCTGGACTTGCTGAAGACCAGGCGTTCGGGTGCGATGCCCGCCTGGCCGGCGATCTCCCGCAGCCTGGCGGCGACACTGGCTGAAGATTCCCGACCCAATAGCCACAGAACACTGTCTGGTACCGCGGAGAGTACATCCAGCCAGGTCCGGAACGCCGGTTCATTGAATTTCCAGGTGTTGTTGAAGCAGCAGTAAACGACGGCGTCGCCCGGTAAGCCGTGCGCGCCACCGTCGTCTGCCGCTTCGGGGTGCGGGCGCTGCTGGTCGTTGATCTGGTAGCTGTGGGGCAACTGGACGATGAACTCATCGTAGGCGTCCTGGTGCTCGAAAGGGGTCACCACCGGGTCTCCGATCAGATAGTCGACACACGCCATGCCCATGGTGCCTGGATAGCCGAGGTACTGGACCTGGATGGGAGCGGACCTGCGCGCGAGGACGGCCGTGGACGCCTCGAGCGTGTGGCCCTTGAGATCAACCAGGATGTCGACCCGTTCGCGCTGCATATGGGCGGCCACCGCTTCGGCATCAAGCTTTCGTATATCAACGAATTCATCGAAAGCCGATACGACGCGCGCTCGAATGTCACTGCCGTCATCGCGGCTGTTGGAGTAGCCGAGGATGCGAAAGCGGGCGCGGTCGTGTGCTTCGAACAGTCCCGCCGCAAGGTAGGCCGTTGGGTGGCGATAGTAGTCTGCTGACAGGTAGGCTACGGTCAGGCGCTCACCGCTTGCGCTGATGTGCGGCTGTGTTGCTAAGGGACGGTCGGGCCATTGAGCCCCCCATTGCCTGGCGCAGCGCTGCTGTTCGGCCCGGGTACTGTCTTCGGCGAGCCATGGAAAGGGCGCCAGGCCCGCAACTTCCCGACTCAGGGCGTCGCGAAAGCGCGCCTGCACCCGCTCGATCCCGGCCCAGTGGCACAGGCGGCGCCGTGTGAACAGGCCCGTGGACAGTGCGGGGCCGTGATCGGGTTTGAGGCGCAGCGCCCGGTCGAAGGCCGCTACCGCTGCCTCCAGTTGCCCAAGCTCCGCGAGTGCAGCGCCGCGCGCCGCCGGCAGGTCCGGAATGTTGTGGTCGAGGCGTTCGGCGCGTTGCAGCGTTGCGAGGGCAGCCTGCGGTTCGTCGAGCTCGAGCTGGCAGGTAGCGAGCAGGCCCAGGGACGCGGCGTGACTGCTGTCCTTTGCGAGCGCGTTCTCGACGGCTGCCTGTGCGGCGCGCACCCGACCGCGCTCAAGGTGCAGCGTGGCCCGGTTGAAATCGGGCAATGGGCTCTTCGGGGCCAGCGAGGCCGCGCGTTCGTAGGCCCGCTCCGCGTCGTCGTCGTTGTCGAGCTCCTGGTGGGTCGCGCCCAGTGCAAGCCAGGCGGCATCGAGCAAGGGATCGAGTGACAGTGCGCGCTCGAGTGAACTGCGGGCCGCTTCTGCCTGGCCGAGTGCGCGTCGAATAATACCGAGGTTCACCCAGGCATCTGGCAAGGTGGGCGCAGCTTCAACCGATGTCTGCGCATAGCGCTCCGCGTCCGCGGTTCGGCCGGTCTGGTGCAGCAGGGCCGCCATCCAGAGGTTGGCGTAGGGGTGGGCCGCGTTGTCCCTGAGCAGCTCCTGGTAGGCGCGATGGGCTCCGGCGAGATCGCCTGCCTGGTGCAGGGCCAGGGCGGCCAGGGCCGCGCGATCCGGCCCCGGTGGCGGCGGTTGCCTGCTGTTGTCCATCAGCGGGGACGCTGGGCCGGTTCTGATGCTCGTTGGGAGGGAACGGCTTCGAGCCGCCAGGACCCTTGCAGCGGCATGGGCCAGGCAATGTCGCTGTTCCAGACGGCTTCGTTATCAGTCCGCAGTTCCATGACACCGCCGGGTACCAGTCGCGCCGGTTCCGTTGAACTACAACCAGGGCAGAGCCCGGGCGCAAAACCCACGAGCATGTCGAACTGGGAGGGCGACGGCCCCTGCACAGGCTCAGAGATCGACCAGCGGGGCGTTCCGTCCGTGTCATAGACATAGGCCACTGAGACGGTGATGTTGCCCTGGCTCGCCAGGGACAGCCCCCATCCCGGGCCGTCGGGACGTCCCCAGAGCCCGGTCGGGTTGTTTTCCTGGACCTGGGCCGTGAAGACCAGCCAGGACAGGGATTCCTGACCCGTGACGCCATTGACAGACCAGTCCACCGTGGCGATCCGTTCCGATACAAAGCGCAGACTGATGTCCCCAACGACCTCGCTGCTGGCTGTAACGCCCAGGTCTCCAGCGACCGTATCGCCGCCCGGTAGCGTGAAGCGCTGCAGCGGGGCTTCGAAGCGGTCGCCCACGAGATCGCCAGCAGCCAGGTACCAGGTGGGCTCACCGGCGTCGTCGTAGGTGTACCAGATCACGGAAAGACGGGATCCGAAGACCTGGATATCAAAACCACGGCCATCGCTGGCGGGGTCGCTCCAAAGCCCCGGGTTGGGTTTCAAAAGGCGATCGGGGTCCCCTGGAAAACGATCGATCAGGGAAGGCACAAGCACGAGGTCGCCGGGTTGATTCAGCCCCGCGCCCTGGGCGCGAATGCCCTCAAAGTCACCGGTCTCCGCGTCAAAGGCCAGGATGGCGTCCTGGCGCGCGGCGCCGACAAACAGGGTTCCGTCGCTCGAGACCGCAAGGCCCGCCGGTCGATTGAAGCCGAGCGGCCCGAAACGAATAAAGTCGCCGAGGAATTCGCCGCTGCGGCGGTCCAGTGCGACCACGCTGTTACGACCCTGGTCGCTGACGAGCAAGCGGTCGTCGCCCGCGACTTCGATGAAGGTCGGTTTCCTCATCCATTCGAGATTTGGCCCTGCGAGCAAGCGCGGGCCAAATTGATCGATGGCGTAAATCGAGCGGGTGGTAAGCCCCAGCACGAACACCTCGTCCTGGTCCTGGGCCAGGTCACCGGGCTCCTCATCCGGATCCAGCTGCCAACTGATCGTTGACTCGTTGCGCGCGGCTTCCTGGCCCTGGAAGGTCGCCAGGAGCGGATTGCCGAGGCGACTCACAACGACGCGTCGTCCCCCTTCGAGCAAACCGAGACCGACCGGGAAGCCCGTCCCCAGTTGAGGGGCGGAAAAGTCCTCGTCATTGTAGGCCGGTACCCACTCGCCCAGCAGTTCCCGGTCGAGGAGGCTGATGCGCCGCAGTCCGCTGTCGCCCGTGTAGAGCAGCGTGTTTTCACTTTGCCGCCAGGCCATCCGGGTCTGAAAGGTCAATCGGCTGTCCCAGGCCGGAACCTCGACGCCCCGGCTCTGCCCGTTCTCGGCATCGAAACGGAGAATCTGTCGGCTGTCGACACTGACGACCAGCAGGTCTTCGCCATCTGCATCAAACTCGTTGAATCCATCGTTGTCGTCGTCGGTATCGCTGTTGTCACCTAGACCATCTGAGTCCGTATCCCGGAACTCGTCCGGATCGCTGACAAATCGGTCGGCGTTGTTTCCCACGCCATCCCGATCCGAGTCCGTATCCTCGTTGGCATCGAGGGGAAAGGCATCGAAACGATCTTCGACGCCGTCACCGTCATCGTCGGTGTCGGCAACGTTACCCACGCCGTCCCGGTCTGTGTCGTCCTGCTCCTGGGCATCTTCCGGAAAGGCGTCGGCGCGGTCGCCGCGTCCGTCGCGGTCCCGGTCCGTGGTTTCGGTCGGGTCGAAGGGCAGGGCGTCGGCCCAGTCGATCACGCCGTCCCCGTCCTGGTCGCTGCTGTCACGTCCGCGGGCCGGGGGGATCGGCGCTGAGGACGTGGGAGCGCGGTAGTCCCCGACCTCGGCCAGAAAACCCCGCATCACGCCCACGTTGTTGGCATCGGCTTCCCGGCCACAGGGCTCGCCACCGCAGGGCAGGAAGGGGTTCGAAAACATCGGCAGGCCCCGGAAACGGTCGGGCCGGCCGGTACCGAAACTCCCCATGACCGTGCCAAAGCGCCCAGGTTGGACAAAGGCAGCGCCGGTCGGATCGATGAAGGCCCCACCCGCGCCCACCTGGTGTGTCGCCCCCAGGTTGTGGCCAATTTCATGGGTAAGCACATCGTCCAGGCAGAAAGACCAGCTGCTGATACCGTCGGAAACCACGTTGACCCCAAAGATGGCGTCGTTCTCTGGAAAAAACGCAATGCCGCAGCTGCCCCGGGTCTCGATATCGTGGGGTCTCAGGCCGATAACCAGGTCCGCGCCGAGTTCGTTACGACGTTCTGCCACGCCCTGAAGCCCTGGCTGTTCGTCCCCGCTCAGGGTGATGGCAATGTCATTTCTGAAATCAAAGTTGCTGTTGTCGTTTCGGTAGGTCACTGCCTCGGTGCCGACCAGGCGGATGACGGCGTCCAGGCCAGAGTTTCCAAAGGTCCGGTTGGCGATGTCGACGAGGTGGTTCAGGCGCGTGGTGAGCAGGGCGCCGGGATAGCGTCGCCCAAAGGCTTCGTTATAGATAATCAGCAGGTCGATGACCGTCGCCGCCTCGTTTTCCGGCCGAGCCTCGGTCGGTGGCATGGTGCGCGCTGGTCGACCAAAAATGTGGTCACTCATACCGCAGCGGTTGATCTCAACGCCCTGGTTTGGCACGTCCACGGACCAGGTGCCGGTCGCATCGGTCATGATCAGGCGCAGGCCGTTCTCCATATGCAACTGCCCAAACGTTCCGGCTTCGCCAATCGTCAGGTGCCCGCCAAGGACTTTGGCAGGCATGGCGCCGGGCGCAGGCTCACCGGTGGGCCGCATCCCCGCTGAAAGGATCAGACTAATATCCCCGTTCGCATAACGGCGTTGATGCTCGGCCACGCCCTCGATGGAGAGGTCGCCCAGGTCAAGGCGAAGCCGCTCACCGTCGAGTTCAACGACCTTGACAGGCACCGGCTGCAGGGGCTCTGCCAGGCCAGCAGGCGTCCTGGCGGCCTCGACGGAGCCCGCGAACAGCAGGAGTGCGGCGGCGAAGATCAGGGCCAGCGTCATCCCCGGTTTCTGACAACGGTGTCTCGCACGCACCGACATGAGGGAGGGCTTGTGAACCCTGGTGTTGACTTCGAAAAGAAACATGCGCGGATTCTAACGAAAGGCAGCCACGGGCGCGTCATGGTGCGTTGCGCTGCGCTGAGTCATTTCCCGGCTCGCCGCAATGCCGTAGCATCGCCGTCATAAGAACCACCAAGGATTGTTGATCGATGTCCGAGCTTCCCATCCGCACCAATGAAGCACTGCACGGCGTGAGCTACGAAATTCGCGGCGATCTCGCCCTGCGCGCCCTGGAGCTTGAACGCCAGGGCTACGAAATCGTTCAGCTCAACATCGGAAACGTGGGCCTGTTTGGCTATCGGACCCCGGAAACCATGCGCCTGGCCATGATCGAGAACCTCGCTCAATCGGAAGCCTATGCGCACCAGAAGGGGATTTTCCCTGCCCGCGAGGCCGTGGTGATGCAGCAGCAGGAGCGGGGGGTGATGGATGTCAGTGCCGATGATGTTTTTGTCGGCAATGGCGTCAGCGAACTGATCGAGCTGTGCCTGCGTGGCTTGCTTAACGCCGGAGACGAGGTCTTGCTTCCAAGCCCGGACTATCCACTCTGGAGCGCCTCGGTGGTGCTGAATCGGGCCACGCCGGTGTACTACAACTGTCGCCCGGAAAACGGCTACGAACCCGATCCGGAAGAGATCGCGCAGCTCGTTTCACCCCGCACGCGCGCCATCGTGCTGATCAATCCGAACAATCCGACCGGTGCCGTTTACGACCGGGAGACACTGAGGGCGATCGCCGCTGTGGCCGAGCGCAACGGCCTGGTGGTGTTCAGCGATGAAATCTACGACCAGATGCTGTTTGACGATGCGGAGCATGTGCCAATGGCGACGCTGGTCCAGGACACGCTGTGCGTGACCTTGAGTGGCCTATCGAAGGTCTACCGCGCCTGCGGCTATCGAACTGGCTGGGCGGTCTTCAGCGGAGATCGCGCCCGCGCCAGGGACTACCTGCACGCGGTGGAGATGCTGGCGTCCCTGCGGCTGTGTGCCAATGTGCCGGGTCAGTGGGCAGTACAGACGGCGCTCGGTGGCTACCAGAGCATTCACCGCCTCACGGCACCGGGTGGAAGACTCTACGAATCCCGCAAGGCAGTGATCGATGGGGTGGCCGGGAGCCGCTTTCTGTCACTCGTGCCACCGCGAGGCGCCATGTATGGCTTTCTGCGCGTCGACACATCGAAGGTTCCCGGCTTCGATGACCAGGCCTTCGCCATGGAACTGCTGGAGAATCAGCACGTGCTGGTGACGCCGGGCAGCAGCTTCAATGTGCCCTACCGCGACCACTTCCGCATCACGACGTTGCCGAGGCCGGAACAGTACGCGGGCATCTTTGAACGAATCGAGACCCAGCTCGCGGCCATGGCGTGACGCCAGGCGTCAGCCTTCGACGCCCAGTCGCTCGTGCATGATTGGGCTGGTGGTCGTGTATTGGAGGTGCACCTTCTTGTCCGGATTCAGCTGTGCCTTGATGGCGAAAGCGGCGAGGGCCGCTTCATGGAAGCCGCTCAAAATCAGCTTCTTCTTGCCGGGGTAGGTGTTGATGTCACCGATCGCGTACACACCGGGCTCCGAGGTCTGGAACTTCTCCGTATCCACCGGAAGCTGCCGCTTGTCGATTTCCAGGCCCCACTCGGCAATGGGCCCGAGGTTGGGTGAGAGTCCGTAAAAAACGTAGGCCGCGTCGGCGGATACGTCTTCCGTGGCGCCATCTTCCGTCTTGATTTGAACCCCGCGAAACTGGCCGTCATAGTCAAGAAAGTTCCGAACCATGCCCTGTAGCGCGCGTATCTTT